>CALXVF010000120.1 GCA_944391895.1 uncultured Clostridia bacterium | reverse complement strand
CCGCAATTAGTATTGACAGAAGAAGCTGAATTCATTATACTAGAATTACCGAAGGTAAGAAGAGAATATGAGAAAAACAAAGAAAATAAGAAAGCACAGTGGATGATGTTCTTGGATGACCCAAATAGGGAGGAGGTAAGTGAGATAATGGAAAAAAATGAGGATATAAAAGATGCAATAGTAAAAGTACATGAAATGAGCGAAGATGAAAAAATAAGAAGACTAGCAGATTTGAGAGAAAAAGCAATAATGGATGAAAAGGCAATAAGAAAAGCAGGATATAGAAGAGGAATGGAAAAAGGACTAGAAGACGGAAAGAAGATAGGAATACTAGAAATTGCTAAAAAGATGAAAACTGAAGGTTTAAGCCTAGAGAAAATCAAAGAAATGACAGGGTTAAGTGACGAAGAATTACAAGAATTATAATAAACAAAACATATGGGAAATCCATATGTTTTTAATATGCCAAAAATAACAGCAAATCACTTGATTTATCACGGAAATTATTGTAAACTATATAAATAGTGAAATAAAAAAAGAAAAGAGTGAAAGAAGGAATAAATGGAACTAAAAGAATTTTATTATGACTTACCAGAAGAGCTTATAGCACAAGTACCTATCAAAAATAGAGATGAATCAAGACTAATGGTATTAAATAGAAAAAATCAAACAATAGAGCACAAAATTTTTAAGGATATAATTGAATATCTAAAGCCAGGAGATTGCCTAGTAAGAAACAATACAAAAGTAATTCCGGCAAGACTATATGGAAAAAAAGAAACAGGAGCAAATGTAGAATTTGTACTTTTAAAAAACATAGAAGGCGACATTTGGGAAGCAATGGTTAGACCAGGAAACAAATTACATGTTGGAGCAAAAGTAATATTTGGAGAAGGTCTTTTAAAAGCAGAAATATTAGAAACATTGCCAGATGGAACAAGAAAAGTAAAATTTACATATGAAGGAATCTTTAATGAAATTCTTGACCAAATAGGATTAATGCCATTACCACCATATATACATGAAGAGCTAAAAGAAAATGATAGATATCAAACAGTATATGCAAAATATGAAGGTTCAGCAGCAGCGCCAACAGCAGGACTTCACTTTACTGACGAGCTATTTAAGAAATTACAAGAAAAAGGGATACAAATAGCTAATGTAACATTGCATGTGGGAATTGGAACATTTAGACCAGTAAAAGAAAAGAATATTGAAGACCATCACATGCATACAGAGCATTATTATATAAATAAAGAGGATGCAGATAAAATAAATAATGCAAAACTTGCAGGAAAAAGAGTAATTGCTGTAGGAACAACTTCATGTAGAACATTAGAGACCATAGCAGATGAAAAAACTGGATTAGTAAAGGAATGTGAAGGTGATACAGGAATTTATATTTATCCTGGATACAAGTTTAAATGTATAGATGGACTTGTTACAAATTTCCACTTACCAGAATCAACACTTTTAATGTTAGTATCAGCGTTAGCTGGAAAAGATTATATCATGAAAGCTTATGAAGAAGCTGTAAAAGAAAAATATAGATTTTTTAGCTTTGGAGATGCAATGCTAATATTGTAATTTTTAATCTGGGACGGTCCTTTTTCAAAAATTTTCAATTTAGGTCCGTCCCAAAATAAAAAAGGAGAATATATGGAACCATCAGTAACTTATGAATTATTACATGTAGATAAAACAACAGGTGCAAGAAGGGGTATTGTACATACTCCACATGGAGATATTCAAACACCAATATTTATGCCAGTTGGAACACAAGCTACTGTTAAATCTATGACAGTAGAAGAATTAAAAGAAAATGGTGCACAAATAATTTTATCAAATACATATCATTTATATTTAAGACCAGGAAGCAAGCTCGTAAAAAAAGCTGGAGGTTTACACAACTTTATGAGATGGGATAGACCTATACTTACTGATTGTGGAGGATTTCAAGTTTTTTCTTTAAGTGATTTAAGAACAATAACAGAAGAAGGAGTAGAATTTAAATCTCATTTAGATGGAAGTAAACATTTCTTTTCACCAGAAAAAGTAATGGAAATAGAGGAAGAATTAGGGGCAGATATAATCATGTCTTTTGACGAATGTTGTCCATATCCATCTACTTATGAATACACTAAAAATTCGATGGAAAGAACTACAAGATGGGCAAAAAGATGTAAAGAAGTGCACAAAACAAATCAGGCCATTTTTGGAATTATCCAAGGTGGATTTTATGAAGACTTAAGAAAAAAGTCAGCAGAAGACTTAATTGCATTAGATTTTCCGGGATATGCAATAGGTGGAATAAGCGTTGGAGAGCCAAAAGAAGAATATATTAAAATGTTAAAATACACAGCTCCACTAATGCCAGAAAATAAACCAAGATATTTAATGGGAGTTGGTTCACCAGATTATTTATTAGAAGCGGCTATGGCAGGAATAGACATGTGTGATTGTGTATTACCAACTAGAATTGCAAGAAATGGAACAGCAATGACATCACATGGAAAATTAGTTGTAAGAAATGCAGGCTATGCAGAAGATTTTTCACCTCTTGACCCTGAATGTGACTGTTATGCATGCAAAAATTATACAAGAGCATATATTAGACATCTTATAAAATGCAATGAAATATTAGGCGTAAGATTATTATCAATTCATAACATAAAGTTCTTGACTAATTTAATGGAAAGAGTTAGAATTGAAATTGAAAATGACAATTTGTTAAACTTTGTAAAAGAATTTTATAAAAAATATGGATATACCAAAGAGGAGGAATAAGATGGAATTAATGGAAAATATTCCAGAAGAAAATAAGAAAATGTCTAAAACTAAAATATGGCTTATAATTGTTTTAGTTTTAATTTTTCTATTAATAATAGCAGCAGTTGCTATATTCATATATAGCCAAAATTTAGCTAGAACGCGTTTTAAATTTTTTGTAGATGGCAAATCTCAATCTGGCTACACAGAGGATATGTTTGTGTTTGAAGAAAATAAAGTATATGTTTCAATAAAAGGCATTGCACCTCTTTTAGGATATACAGCATATAATGGTGGATATGACCAATATACAGAAGATAGAACTAAATGCTATGTTACAAATCAATTGGAAGCAGTTTCTTTTGAAGCAAACTCAAAAAAAATATATAAATATAATGTTGCAGAAAGTAAAAATAGTGAAAGTCAGACATTTAATGTGAATGAAGCAATAAGAACAATTGGAAGTGACTTATACATTTTTTCAGAAGACTTACCTAAAGCTTTCAATATAATGATTACAAGAGATGAATCAAATAATAGTGTGTCTGTATTTACTTTAGGATATTTAGCTAATTACTATTCTGGACAAATTACAAATTCTGCTATAACATCAGATACTAGTAACTTTACTCAATCTGTACTTTTTAATAATCAAAAAGCTGTATTATATGATATGATGATTGTAAGAGATCCTTCAACGAATCAATATGGAGTTGTATCAATTAGTAATCCGGAAAATCAAATCATTGGTGCAAGATATGCAGGTATTGAATTTATGGAAGGAAGCAATGATTTTATAGTTGAAACATCAAATGGAAAAGTTGGTATAATTGGAAGTGATGGTGTAACAAAAGTAAAATTAGAATATGATGATATTACTGAAATAGACAAAAACTTAGGATTATACTTAGTTACAAGCAACAACAAGCAGGGTGTAGTTAATAAAAATGGTAAAATTATAGTTTACCAAGAATATGATCAAATAGGATTATCAGATACAATAGATGATGAAAATGTAACTAATAAATATATATTATTTGATAATTGTATACCTGTAAGAAGAGATAACCTTTGGGGATTAATAGATATTAATGGAAATACAATATTACCAATAGAATATGATGGAATAGGTT
>CALXVF010000119.1 GCA_944391895.1 uncultured Clostridia bacterium | reverse complement strand
AGAAATGCTAGTTTTTTAGATGTTTTATTAGATACTTCAGGCGTCATATTTGGGATTCTACTAGTTATATTTATAATGTATTGTTATAAAAAATACTATTTAAAGAAAAATATTGAAAAAAATTTTTAAGTATTATACAATGATGAAAACCAAGGAGGAAGTATGAAGAAAAAAATTACAAGTGAATCAGGAATTACTTTAGTCGCTCTTGCCATAATCGTAGTTGTCTTAATGATATTGGCAGGATTACTTATCAATATAAATGACCAGAATGAAGGTCTATTAAATATTACAAATCAAAAAAAAGAAGAAACAGAAATTTTATCAATTGAGGAAGAAATTAAAACATTCTTAGCAGAAAACCCACCACAAGATTATCAAGCATTAATAACAACACTAAAAAATTATGGAACAATTCAGAATGAGTCAGACCCGGAAAATGCACTACTTATAACTAACAAAGGCAATTATGAAATTTATGTTAAAGACATTTGGAATTGGGAGGCAACAAATGCTGGATTAGATGTAGGAGACTATGTAAAATTTGCTCCAGGAAATGCAAATTATATGGTTTCAAAAGATTATTCGGGAAATAGTTCAAATGTTACTATATCAGTTCAAAATACACAAAACCTAATATGGAGAGTTTTAGATGTAGATTCAGGAAGTGGAGAGATAAAATTAATTCCTACAAATTTATCATCAATGAACCTAACTGTATATGGAGAAAACGGATATAATAATATGGTAAAACTTTTAAATGATATTTGTAACACTTTATTTTCTGATGAAGAAAAGGGAGTTAAAGCGAGAAATATAAATATTACAGATATAGAGAAAATCGCAAGTAATATTGATGAATTAAAAGGAGAAAATTACAATACCGAAAAAACATATAGTCAGGCAACATATCCAGGAATTATTTCAGCAGAAAATGATGAAAGCAGTCAAGAAAAATTTGTCACTGGCAATAGAACATCTAATGAATTAGTAACAAAGCAAACATATTACCAAGGACAAATTCAATATAAAAATCAGAACTATAGTAATATACTACCAACAGGAACTTATTGGTTATCATCAAGAGCAGTACAAAATGGTACAAGCACAGCAGATTTCTATGGAAGAATAATAACAGTAAATGGAAACGGAATGACACTTTCTGGAACAAAAATGTATGATTCAGCAGGAAATGCGACAGATACAAAAACATATTCAATATTACCAGTACTCATTATAAATAATGACACAATGATAACTGATGGAGATGGAACACAAGCAAAACCATTTTATATAAAATAGCAATATTACAAAAATATTACAAAATTATTAAAAATAAGTAATAATTAAAATAAATATTGTTAAAACACAATCAATGTTATAAAATAAATCAAGAATTTAAATGATATTAAGGAGGAATTAGCAATGGCAACAATGAATCCATTGGAAAGAAAGGCACGTAGCTCTTTTATAAAAGGAATTGTAATAGCAGGACTTATAGGACTTATAGGAATTGTTATTTTAGTAATACAAATAATGAATATGAGGGCAGAAGAAAAAGAAAGATTGGCTTCAATGACTACAATATATGTATTGAACCAAGATGTTAGTTCAGGACAGGTTATAACTGCAGAAATGATGACTCAAAAACAAGTCGAAAGTACTTTGATTCCACAAAATGCAGTAAGTAATATAAGCAATTATTATTTACGAGATCAAAACGGAAATCAAATAGTTAGTGGAACTGATGAAAATGGAAATCCGGCTTTAGGAGTAGTTATAAATGGACAAACATATCCACTTATAACTGAAGACTATATGACTGGTACAATAAATTATAATGGTACACAACAACCAATTATAATAAGTGGAAGTCCAGTAATGGCAAAAGTTAATTTAATGGCAAATACAATATTAACAAGTGAAACAATAGCAGAAAGTAATGAAATTACAGATGATACAACAAGACAACAAGAATACAATGTTTTATCATTACCAGCAGATTTAGAAACAGATGATATTGTAGATGTAAGATTAAGAATGCCTGATGGAACAGATTATATTGTTGTTTCTAAGAAAACAATAACTGTATTAGATGAAGCAGGAATACCATCACTAAATACAATATCTCTTGAATTAAATGAAGATGAAATCTTAATGATGAGTAATGCCATTGTTGAAAATTATCAAATACCAGGAAGCATGCTATATGTAACAAGATATGTAGAACCAGGACTTCAAGCAGAAGCAGTTGCAACTTATGTACCAAGTGCAGATGTACAAAACTTGATCTACAGCAATCCTAATATAGTAAATGAAGCTAAGAGTGAATTAAATGCTAGATACAATAGCAATGCTGGAAATAGAAATAATATAAATGATACTTTAGGAACATTAGATGAGGATGATAGAAGTTCAGATGTAGAATCAGGAACAACAGATGAAATAACTGCTGGGCAAGACGCAAGACAAAGCTATCTAGATGCTTTAACTGGTAGATAAAGGAAGGAAAGAGTATTTTGGAACAAATAGGTTTTATAGGAGCTTATGATAAAAAGGATTTAATACTTAATATAGCTAAGATAATAAATAAACTGAATAAAAGCGTTTTAATAGTAGATGCAACTATAATGCAAAGATTAAGATATGTAATACCAAGAGTATCTCAAGCTCCTACTTATGTAAGTGAATATGATGGAATAGACGTAGCAGTTGGATTTATGAACTTAATGAGTATAGCAAACTATTTGCAAAAGCCAAATCTGGATTATGACTTTATACTTATTGATACAGATAATCCACAAACTATGAGGTCCTTCATGGTAGAAAATTTGAAAATGAACTTTTATGTAACCTCATATGACGAATTTGAATTACAGAGAAATTTAGAAATATTATCTGTAGTTACTACAAACATTTCATTAGTAAAAGTAATAGTATCATCTGATTTAGAAAATAAGCATGACGATTACTTAGATTACATCTTACAAAATTATTCAGTATCGTGGAGAGAGGAAAAGGTAATATTCCCAGATATAGATGAAGATAGGAGAGTCACTTTATCAAACCAATTGACAAAACAAATAAATATAAAAAATTATAGTCAAACATATAAAGATGGAATAGAATATATGATTTCTATGATTTTAGAAGGAATTATAGATCAAAACTCAATAAGAAGAATAATTAATAGAAAGGTTTAGAAGATGTCCATAATAACATTTGTTAGTGAAGAAATGAAAGAAACAGGTCAATCAATGTCCATAGCAGCCATAGCAACTGCTATGGCTATTGAGCATAATTACAAAATACTTGTATTCTCAACAGATTTTATGGATACAACTTTAGAAAATTGCTTTTGGAACCCAAACAATGCTAGAAAAGGATTATTTGCAAAAGCCAACAGACTAGATGTTTCAAATGGAATTGAAGGATTAGTTAGAACTTTAGCAAGTAATAGAGTTTCAGGAGAAGTTATAAAAAGCTATTCAAAACCAGTTTTACAAGATAGATTGGATGTACTGCAATCTCCAAAAACACCGGACTACAAGATATATTTAAATTTAGCGGAAAACTTTGCACAACTTGCTGAAATAGCGAATTCTTTTTACGATATAGTATTAGTTGATTTAAGCGGAAAAATTACAAAAGAAAGTAAAGAAAAAATGCTAAACATTTCAGACTTGGTGGTTGTAAGTTTAAAACAGTCAATGTCATCTATAATTAATTTTATAAAACTAAAAACTGCCAATAATTTTTATAATAAAAAGAATGTATTACTAATGTTAGGAAGATATAATCCAAACTCAAAATATTCTAATAAAAATGTTGCTAGATTTTTAAAAGAAAAAAATATACCAATGGTTGTTCCATATAATGTATTATTTTCAGATGAATGTGCTGAAGGAAGAATAGTAGATTATTTCCTAAAG
>CALXVF010000118.1 GCA_944391895.1 uncultured Clostridia bacterium | reverse complement strand
TCTTTTGTTATAGTAAATTCAGTCAAAAGTGGAATTTACTTTTGAAACTAACCATTTTATTTTTCTCCGTTCCATTCAACTAAAAACTCTGTTAAAAACACTTCTACAAATTTATGTCTTTCTTCTGCTATTTCTTTTGCTGTTTCTGTATTCATTAAATCTTTTATTTTTAATAGCTTGTCGTAGAAATGGCTAATCGAAGTTTTTGAACCTGTTTTCTGATACTCTCTTTCATCAACCGTTCCATTGTTATTTGAATCATAAATTAGTTTTCCTGTTTTACCACCATAGGCAAATGTTCTAGCTATTCCAATTGCTCCCAGTGCATCTAATCTATCTGCATCTTGTGCTATCTTGCCTTCTTTTGATAGTTCTTTTCTTTTAACAATGTTGCTACTAAATCCTAAGTTTACACAACTATTAATTATGTTTTTAATTTCTTCTTTTGATAAATATTCGTAGACACCCATTTGTTTTAAAGTTTCTTCTAATTTTTCTTCTATATTTCCGTTATAGAATTTATGGTCATATAAGTCATGCATTAAAACAATCATTGTTAATATAAAATCATCCGCTTGCTCTTTTTTATTTATTAACATTGCATTATTATACACTCTTTGTATATGTTGCCAGTCATGACCAGTAGAATCATTTATACATACTTCCATAACATATGTTTTTATTTTATTTAATATTTCCTCTTTGTCCATTTTTCATTCTCCTATATTCTTTTAAATGTTTATGATTCATATAAAAACTTTATTGGAGCATTGTCGAACGTATGCTAAAATTTAGTTTTACTTTTTACACAATTTAACATATATACTATATTTTATCAAGTATTCTATAATATTACATAAAAAATACCCGCCAAATGGTGGGTATTTTTAGATACAATTTAATTCCTGCCAAGGTCATTTATCATCCTCCTATATCCATGATTAAATCTTTTCTACAGCTCTTAACATGTATCAAATCTGTGATTTGATATTCTAACACGTATTTCGCAAGGTGTATTTTCATTACGCTTAACATTGTAACGTACTATAAAATTTTCATCCCATGACAATTTTATAAGTATGAATAAAGGCGTTTTCAAGTTAGTTGCAACACCACAACGCACATACTTATTTTCGTCATTTGATAACTTAATAAGTATGTATGATGGCGTGTTTGAGTTAATTGCAACAGCGTAACGTATTAAAGATTTTTCATCATTCGACAACTTTTCAAGTACGTCTGATGGTGTGTTCTGATTAGTTGCAACAGCATAACGTATTAGCCATTCTTCATCATTTGCCAACTTTCCAAGTACGTCTGATGGCGTATTCGGATTATATGCAACAGCCAAGCGTACGTTAGCGTCTTCATCTTCTGCCAGCTTAATAAGTAAAGTCTCTGTCTTTGTATTTTTTATCGTCCGAACCATAGTTTTAAAATCTTCATGATTATAATTGTAACTCATCGTTCCTCCTGTCAATTGCCATAAGAAATAATAGCATAGTGGTATATATTATTGCTCCCTATACCAGTTGGGATAATATATATGTATTGTATCAAATTTTCGGAATTAAGTCAATTATGTAAACAGCCTAGTATTTATGTCTAATGCTTCTAGTATTTTGTATATAATAGGGAAAGAGCCGAATCCTTAATGGAAACGGCTCTCCTTTTTTCAATCAAACAACAATTTAAGTATAGTAGAAGAATCAGTAATATGCATATCGTTCTAGTTCATTTACAGAATAGAATATTAAAATTTGTAGCTGGTAACTGGAAACAATGCTATTTGTATATTTTTATTGACTTTTAAGTAGACGTTATTTCCAATTTCGTTGAAACATACTTAATATAATTAGTTTTCACTCTTATCATTTTTTATATTCTTCATCTCTGATATATTTTCCCCTTTTTTGTTTTTTGAAGCAGTTAATGTTGGAGTAATTACTGGGTTTATTTTTGAATTTATAATTCCCATGTTATCCGCAAATGATGACACCTCTGTATTAGTTTCTATGTTCATAGGTTTAATATTATCAGTTAGTAATGTATTGGCTGGATTTATTTCCAAATTTGCATTTCTCATATTATCTAAAAATGATGTCATCGCTACATTAGTTCCTATGTTCATAGGTTTAATATTATTAGTTAGTAATGCACTGTCTGAATTTATTCCAAAATTCACATTTCTCATATTATCCAAAAATGATGTCATCGCTGTATTAACTCCTATGTTCATAGTTTTAATACTATCAGTCAGTAATGTATTGGCCGTATTTATTTCTAAATTTACATTTCTCATATTATCTAAAAATGATGACATCGGTGTATTGATTCCTATGTTAACTGGTGTAAATGACAAATTACTGCCTATTTCATAGGTTATAGGATTAAAAATTTGACAACTCATATTTTCTAAATTTTCTTTTTCTTCTTCTGGTACATTTATTTTGTCAATTCTGCTTAAGCAAGCATTTAAAACCTTTTTAATTTTAGTTACTAATAATTCAGTTTCTGTCTTATCATGTTTTCTAATTTTTCTATTATGTGCGACTAAATTTCTATAATAATATAACTTATTCAAATCGTTTTCAAGATTTTCTTTATTTACTACTGGCTGAAAATATCTGTCCCAATTTGACTTACCTTCATATTTACTAATCAATTCTTCTATATCGCATTTTTCATCTTTTAATTTTTCGATAAGTTCACTTTGAGAAATTGTTTCATTAGAATATTTCACAAACAGTAAAAAATTTAATTGTATAAAATCCGCATAGTATAATATATTTTCATCAGTTTCTATATGATTTTTATCTTTTACTTTTTTTATAGAATTATCAACTAATTCTGGAAAACATTTTCTTGTCCAATTATTCCCAACATTTTTCCCCATAAAATAATATATTATTTTTCTTAACAAATTTTCTATATAAGAAATTTGTGAGTACATACTTTCAGCATATTTTATTGAAATGTCATCCCATAATATATTTAAACTAAAATCATTAAATTTAGAAAGGAAATCCAAAAAAGATTTATCAAATTTTTCTAATTCTTCTATTTTAGCTTCATCTTCTACCAAAAAAGTTATAACAAGCATAATTTCATTTTTTTCTTTAGTTTCATATTTTTTTATATCATATGCTATTTTCAGCTCTTTATATTTTAATATACATTCTTCTCTTATTATTTTATAATTTTGATTAGTTTCTAATAAGCTTATAAATTGATTTTCATCGTTACAAAAATTATCTTTTCTTTTAATTATTTGATATTCTACTTTCATATACACATCCTTTTAAAAATTTAATTATTTAATACTTTCACAATATTTTCTACTATTCTATTTACACATTTTAGATAGTTCGAACAGCCAATAACTTCTCCATATTTTCTCTTTATATTATAATATATTCTTATTTAATTCATATAATCGCAATACATAACCATTTGATTTTACTTTAAGTTTTGCGGTATTTGGAATACATATAATAGGAATAAATTTATTATTATCTAAGTGCAATAAATTTTCTAATGCTTTAATATGTCCATAATTTAGTTTTACACTCTACAATTAACAATCAATTGAAAAGCCTTACTAGAAAAGTAAATATTTTGTATCCTATCTCTATACACATTTTAAGATATACTTACGGTACTCGTTACATTGAGTCTAGTATGAAAGCTGTCTCACTTCAAAAATTATTAGGGCATCGCAATATTAATCTAACTTTAAATATATTTGTCTCTGCGCTCAACAAATATAAGGAACAAGAACTTGAAAACTAAACGATTATTATATGCAAAATTATATTTTATGCAGTTTTCAGAAACATATTGAAACGGATGGCTAAAATACCTTTTGTGGAGCGGATAAGCAACAGCTTACGAACTACAACGCTCTCTTTCTAGAAACATTATATAGTAATTCCTATATTTTTT
>CALXVF010000117.1 GCA_944391895.1 uncultured Clostridia bacterium | reverse complement strand
ATTATATAGTCCTCTCTTCTAAAACTTTTGTTCGCAAAGAGATTGTACTATATTTTAGCCAGCTAGTCAATAAGTTTGGCTAATTTATTTTTTCAATATTACATTTTATTCTTTAATATCAAATTTGTTAAATTTACTATCTTTTTCTTTTACTCTCGAAGAAATCAAATATATCAATATTCCTATCTCCAAATTGCTCTATATAATCGTTTTTACAATTTTCTCTATACCAATTCACTTTATCTTGAATTTTTTGCTTTACAGTACTTATGTCTAAATTAGAATTATCTTTTATAGCTAGCACTATTGGTACAATATCATTGCCACAAACACAAGTATCATAATTAATAAAATTTTCATGTCCCCAACTATTTTTTTCTTTTCTTAATTTTTCTTTATATGAAATGTATAAATAATCATCTTTGAATAAATGATTTATATGTAAGGCTTCATAATCTATATCTACAATTCCTGATGTTTTTAAATAACCTGTCATATACCAATTTACTCTGCTTCTATACTTTATATAATATCCTGGTAAGTCTTCTTTTTTTATCTTTGTAGGATAATATCCTAATGAATAAAGATACTCGTTGTCATTATCTATAGTTTCTCCTATCCTTTTTCCAAATTTTCCTTCTGTATAAAAATATGCATTTATTTTTTTCATTTATAGCTCCTCCATTTTTACTTATAGTTTAATATTAATTATTATTGTTAAAAATAATTTTAAACCTATATCAAATTTTCTGGATTCAATGGTTTCAATTCGTTTAGTACAAAAATACCATCTTTTCTCACTAAGACATCATCAAACCATATTTCTCCTCCACCATATTCTGGTGTTTGAATATTTACTATATCCCAATGAATACTTGAACGGTTACCATTGTCGCTTTCTTCTAAGCTATCTCCTGGTGTAAAATGAAAACTGCCCTTTATTTTTTCATCAAACAATGTATCCCCTATTGGCTTTTCTATATATGGATTTAGTCCTAGAGCAAATTCTCCAATATATCTGCTACCTTCGTCTGCGTCTAGAATCTCATTAAGTTCTTTCGTTTTATTTGATGTAGCTTTAATTATTTTTCCTTCTTTAAATTCAAATCTAATATTGTTAAACAATATCCCATTATATCTTGTTTCTGTATTGTATGTTATATATCCATTTACACTATTTTTCACTGGTGCAGTCGCAACTTCTCCATCTGGTATATTAAATGTTCCCATGTATTTTTCAGCTGATATTCCCTCTATACTAAATGTTAAATCTGTCCCTTCTCCTACTATGTGAACAATTTTTGTTTTATTCATTAATTCTACTAAAGGATCCATTGCTTTTGACATCTTATCATAATCTAATGTACAAACATTAAAGTAAAAATTCTCAAAATTCTCTGTATTCATATTGCTCATTTGTGCCATTGATGCATTTGGATATCTTAAAATACACCATTTTGTACGTTTTACTCTCTCTTCGAAGTGTACAGGCATAGTGTAATATTTATTATACATTTCCATTTTTTCTGCCTCAACTCCATTTAACTCTGCTGTATTTGTACTTGCCCTAATTCCAATATATGCGTCCATATCTTTCATTCTTTGTAAATCATGTTTTGCATAAATTTGTATTTGTTCTTCTGTTCCATTTATAAGCATTTCTCTCATTATTTCATAATCTATTATGTTAAAAAATGGAATAGCACCTATAGTTTCTGCTATTCTTATCAATTCTTTTCCTAAAGGGATTGCATCCTTTCCTATTATTTCTATTAATATTTTCTCACCTCGTTGTAAATTAACAGAATGGCTTAATAAATTACTTGCTAATTTTTCTATTCTTATATCTCGCATTATTTTCACCTCTTGCTAATTATACACCATTTCCTTATTTTTCAGCAATAAATTTTTATAATAATATTTTATTTTAACTAATACACATTGCCAATAGTCCTATAATGAATCCAAACATATTTCCTATTGCAGTCATTCTTCCATTATATAATGAATTCGACTCTGGTATTAACTCTCCAGATACTATATAAAGCATTGCTCCGGCTGCAAAGGCAAGGCATATTGCTATTACTTGACTAGAAATATTTCCTACTATTGCCCCTATTAGTGCTCCTATTCCAGTAGCAATACCTGATAGAATTACACAAGTTATAACTTTCCACCTACTCATTCCACCGTTTTTCATTGGAATTGCCATCGAGATTCCTTCTGGTATATCATGCAAGCATATAGCTATTGCTAATGAAAATCCCAATTCTGTAGATGAATCAAAACCAGAACCAATTGCTAATCCTTCCGGTATGTTATGTAAAGCAAGACCTATTCCAACTATAATTCCAGTCTTAAGTAATCCTGCTTGTTTAGATGCGATTTTTTGTGTGTTAAATTTACTTTGTACTACACTATCACATATCATCATAATAACAATTCCAAGAATAATTCCTAAAACCGTACTATATATGGACGAAATTTCTATTGCCTCCGGTATTAAATCAAAACAAATTACTGCTAACATTAGTCCTGATGCAAATGATAATATAAAACTCAAAAATTTATTTGAGTTTTTCTTTAAGAATATTCCTATAATTCCGCCTATTGTTGTTCCTATTGTTCCAAAAAATAAACCTAATAAAGATATTTCAAGCATAATAAAAACTCCTTTTTAGATATTTTATTACCTAAAAAGAAGTTTTATTCTTATTCTTCGTTACCTTTTAATTTTTCTGCTGTGTCGGCTGCTGCTAAGTTATCAATCATTTCATCTAAGTCTCCATTTAAGAAATTATCCATTTGATAAATGCTCATTCCTATTCTATGGTCTGTTATTCTTCCTTGAGGATAATTATATGTTCTTATTTTTTCGCTTCTTTCAGCACTTCCTATTTGGCTTCTTCTTTCATTTTCTACTTCACTATCTCTTTTTAATTTTTCTTGTTCGTATAATCTTGAACGAAGTAGTTTCATAGCATATTCCCTATTTTGAACTTGAGATCTTTCTGTTTGACATTCTGCTACCATTCCTGTTGGAATATGTATTAATCTTACGGCAGAAGATGTTTTATTAACATGTTGTCCACCAGCTCCTGAAGCTCTAAAAACTTCCATCTTGATATCTGCTGGATTTATTTCAATTTCTACATCCTCAACTTCTGGTAACACTGCAACTGTTGCTGTTGATGTATGAATTCTTCCACTTGCTTCAGTTTCTGGAACTCTTTGAACTCTATGAACTCCACTTTCAAATTTTAATCTACTGTAAGCTCCTGTTCCTTTTATCATAAAAGATATTTCTTTATATCCGCCAAGTCCAGTCTCATTTTCATTTAAAATTTCTAATTTCCAATGTTTTCTATCCGCATACATTGAATACATTCTAAATAATGTCCCTGCAAATAATGCTGCTTCCTCTCCACCAGCACCTGCTCTAATTTCACAAATAACGTTTTTATCATCATCTGGGTCTTTTGGAATTAATAATATTTTTAATTCTTCCTCTAATTTAGGTAGAGCTTCTTTTGCATTTAACATTTCTTCTTCTGCTAAATCCTTAAGCTCTTTATCATTCATCATTTCTTTGGCTTCTTCTAAAGTTTTAAGAACCTCTTTATACTCTCTATATTTCATTACAACAGGCTCTAAGTCTGAATGTTCTTTCATATTTTTGCGCCATTCATTTTGATTAGCAATTACATCTGGATCACTAATTCTTACAGTTAACTCTTCATATCTCTTTTCAACTGCATCTAAATTTTCAAACATAAATAACTCTCCTATCTCTATAAATGAACGATTATCTCTCGATATCTTCATTTATCTTATTTTTTTATTTTATATTAATTAAATTTAATAACATCTTTAATAAACACACTAAAAAGTGTACTTTTAATCATTTTATTTAATTTGAATTTACCTAGAATCTTTCTTTACCATTAACCCTAT
>CALXVF010000116.1 GCA_944391895.1 uncultured Clostridia bacterium | reverse complement strand
CAACAACAATGGCAATGCCAACTCCAACAATTCGTTCCGTGTCACTCTAATATTATTTCAGATTATATATTTTACGGGATATATACAGTAAAGTATTAGATATTAAAGAGATTTATCCCTTCCTAATGAAGGTAAACAATAAAAGATAAGATAAATGCTAGTAAAATATTGAATGCATTTATCCTATTGCAATATGTGAGGAAAGAAATGAATAGATGTATTATAAGTGGAAAAATAATAAGTAAAATAGAATATAAATTTATAATAAAAAATAAAAATAATTCTGTAGCAAAATTTTATATAGAACTTGACAATAAAAATATAGTAAAAATTATTTCATATAATGAAATAGCAGATAAGGTGCTAAGAAAGCTAAAAGAGGGAGACGGAATTTTGATAGAAGGTTACTTAATTGAAAATGGAGAGATAGTATTATTACAATTTGAGAGAATGCAACAGTAAAATAATATTAATTTCGAATGGTCAGTCTAATAGAAATCATTTGGAAAATATAGTAGAATAGACTAGTTGAAAAAGGAGAAGATGATGAAAAAACTAATTGCAAAAATAGTTCTATTTTTTTTGTATAGAGGATTTAAAGTTGTATATAAAATAGATGATAAAGTAAAGAATGAAATAGATAATTGGCATGATGGTTATGGAATAAAAATTATAACTTGTGAAAATGGACCAAGTCTATACATAAAAAGGGAAAATGGAAAACTAGTTAGAATAAAAAATAAAGAAGAAAATGCAGAAATTGAAATAATATTCAAGAACTTTAATTCAGCTTTTCTACTACTTACAGGTAGAATGGGAATATCTAAAGCTTATGCAGAGCATAGGTTTTTGCTAAAGGGAAATATAATGGATGCAATGAGTTTTGTTAGATGTACAGATATTGTAGAATCATATTTATTTCCAAAAATCATTACTAAAAGAATATTAAAAGAAGTAACTAAAAGAAAAGTAAATATATTTATTGTATATATTAGGGTTATAATAGGAGGATAAAATGTTATTTTATGAATTTCAAAATTCGACAAAAATAGTATCTGGAAAAAACAGTATAGCAAATATTCCGGCAGAGTTAGGATTTTTTAATAGCAAAAGACCGCTTTTAATTTCAGATGCAGTATTAAATAAAATTGGAACTGTAGAAAAAATTTCAAAATCTCTTAAAGATGGAAATATAGAAATAGGTTATACATATACAGAAGTACCTCAAGATTCAGATTTAGAGGTTATTAATAAACTTTGCAAAATATACAAAGAAAACAATTGTGATAGTATAGTTGCAGTAGGTGGAGGCTCTGTAATAGATACTGCAAAAGGTGTTAGAATGCTTATTTCACAAAATGTGCAGGACATTAATGATTTAATGGGAAATGAAATCTTGAAATATGGAATACATGTACCGTTTATAGTAATTCCAACTACAGCTGGAACAGGTTCAGAAGTAACATTAGTTGCAGTAATAGAAGATAAAATAAAGAATGTGAAAATGGAATTTATTTCATATTTCTTACTACCAGATGTAGCAATACTTGATCCAAAAATGACAGTTTCTCTTCCTAAGAAAGCAACTGCATCAACAGGAATGGATGCACTTTGCCATGCAATAGAAGCATATAGTTGCATTCAAAAAAATCCAATGAGTGATAGTTATGCAATTTCAGCAATTTCTTTAATAAGGGACAATTTATTAAAGGCAATAGAAAATGGTAATGACGAAGAAGCAAGACTAAACATGGCAAATGCTTCACTTATGGCAGGAGTATCATTTTCTAATTCAATGGTTGGATTAGTACATGCAATAGGTCATTCTTTGGGAGCAATTTGTCATATTCCACATGGAGACGCAATTAGTATATTACTTCCATATGTTATGGAATATAACTTAGATAAATGTGAAGAAAATTATGCAAAATTATTGTTTTTCTTTGGAACTGAAGAAGAATACATGAATACTCCTAAAGAAAAAAGAGCAGAAAAACTAATTGAGAAAGTTAGAAATATGATAAATGATTTACATGAAAAAACAGGACTTCCTAATAAACTTGAGATAAGTGATGAAGAAATAGAAAAAGTTGCAAAAACAGCCATAAACGATGGGGCTATTATTGTAAATCCTAAAAAAGCGGATTATGAGGATATAGTAGAAATATTGAGGAAGGCAAGATAGTATGGAAAAAATAGATGAAATATTGAAAAAGCAAAGAGAATTTTTTTATACTGGAAAAACAAAAAATGTAAAGTATAGATTAGAACATTTGAAAAGATTAAAAAAATCTATTCTTGAAAATGAAGAAGAAATAAAGAAGGCTTTAAAATTAGATTTGAATAAATCCGAGAGTGAAAGTTATATGACTGAAATAGGAATGACGCTTTCTGAATTAAGCTATGATATAAGGCATGTTAAGTCTTGGTGTAAAAACAAAAGAGTGGGAACACCACTTGCACATTTTCCATCCAGAAGCTTTATTTCGAAAGAGCCCTATGGAATAACATTAATACTTTCTCCATGGAATTATCCTTTTATGCTATTGATAGAGCCTCTTATAGGTGCTATTTGTGCTGGAAATTGTGCTGTTCTAAAACCTTCAGAATTTGCACCAAATACAGCAAATGTGATAGAAAAAATTATTAAAGAATGTTTTGAAGAAGATTATGTTACAGTTATTCAAGGAGATAAAGATGTAAGTCAAGCTCTTATTGAAAAGAACTTTGACTATATATTTTATACTGGAGGCACAAAAGTAGGAAAAATAGTAATGCAAGAAGCCTCAAAGAATTTAGTACCTTTTACTTTGGAATTAGGGGGAAAAAGTCCTTGCATTATTGATGAAAAATATAGTATGCATTTAGCTGCAAAAAGATTGTTATTTGGAAAACTTTTGAATGCGGGACAAACATGTATTGCACCAGATTATGTATTAGTAAATGAAAATGTAAAAGAAGAACTTATAGAAGAATTTAAGAAAGTTTTAAAAGAATTTTTAGGAGAAAATGTCATTGAAAATGAGGACTATCCTAAAATCGTAAATGAAAGACATTTTGCCAGACTTTCAAATTTGATTGAAGGTGAAAAAATATTAATAGGTGGAAAAACAGATAAGAAATTGTTGAAAATAGAACCAACTATATTGGATAATCCTAAAATTGATTCTAAAGTAATGAGTGAAGAAATATTTGGTCCAATTTTACCTATTATTTCATACAAAACAATTGAGGATGCAATAGCATATGTGAAAAAGTTTGAAAAACCTCTAGCACTTTATATGTTTACAAATGATAAAAAAATTCAAAATAAGATAATGAATGAGCTATCTTTTGGTGGAGGATGTATTAATGACACTATAATTCATATAGCAAATTCTAATATGGGATTTGGGGGAGTTGGCTATAGTGGTATTGGAAATTACCATGGAAAAAGAAGCTTTGATACTTTTTCTCATGAAAGAAGTATTACTAAAAAGTATGGTTTAGATTTACCAATGAGATATATGCCATACAATGATTTTAAAGATAAATTAATAAGAATGTTTTTAAAATAAACAAAAATACAATTCACAAAAATATTAATAATTTAACTATTGTATATTTGAAACTTCGCAGCTCCGCGTAAGCGTTTAAACGAGCTTAAAAGGATTTTAAGCGAAGTGCGTTTGGAGCGAAGCGATCGCAAAGAGCAGAACTTCAAATATACAATTATAAAAAATAATAATGTCTGTGAATTGTATTTTTTATTTATATTTTATTCATATGACTATATTTTAATTTTGTAGCCATACCACCTCTTATGTGTCTTTCAGCCTTATTTTCATCAAGAACTTTTCTTACTTCTTGTGCAAGTGATGGGCTTATTTCTAATAAACGTTCAGAAACGTCCTTATGTACCGTTGTTACTTTTCGTAACGGTAGAATTTTGATTTTTTATATCATCAAAATTTGTAATTACCATAGGGC
>CALXVF010000115.1 GCA_944391895.1 uncultured Clostridia bacterium | reverse complement strand
AGGAATGACAGATGAAGAAATAAAAGATGCTTTAAGATTTTATAAAGAAATGAAAAATAGAATAAAAGGAGACCAATAATAGTGGATGAAATACCAGTAAATGCAGAAACAATTAATACTGCATTAAGCATAGCTAGTGATAGTACAGAAGAAACACGAAAAGAAATGGATAAAATTGCTGCAAAAGGTTTTAATAAGTTAGCTCAATTTTTTTGGGCAACGCCAATAGGTATAAAGGCTGACGTGTACATACAGGAAAGACCTTATAAGATGAAAAAAGCATTAGAAGAAATGAAGAAAAAATATGAAAAAATTCCTGAAGAAAATAGGACAGAACCTACTTCTTATATAGCCTTAAAAGGTATCAATGAATTAAATTATTGTTTAGATGAAAATCACTTAAAAGAAATGTTTGAAACACTTTTAATTTCTGATATGGATAACCAAAAACAAGGCAAAGTACTTCCTTCCTATATCGAAATAATAAAACAATTAAGTAAAGATGATGCAATTTTCTTGAAAACATTAAAAAATTCCAGTTCATACATAAGAGGCTTCTTTTGTATAGAACTGCATAATAAAGATAAATATATATTATTAGAATATTCTGATAATAATGATAAATTATCAGATTTTAATATTGTTAAATTAGACTCTATTATAATTGATAATTTAATAAGATTAAGACTTATTGAGATTCCAGATAGAATCTTTGTTAACCAAAAAGTATATGATAAATTGTATGAATTAATTCATCAACCTACTATGATAAATGTAGTTAAATATACTCCTAGAATTTTATCAGTTACTGATTTTGGTAAAAATTTTATTGATATATGTCTTTCTTGATTTTATTTACATCATTTTTTATATTTGCAATTTCGTCTAATGCTTTGCAAATATATTCTTGATGTGAATCAAAGCCTTCACTATTAATTTTATCTAATTTAATAAATTGATAGCAAGCTACTTTATAAGTTATAAAACAACAAAAAATAGTGAAAAGCAAATATATAATAAACATATAAACTCACCTCATAGGAATTATAGCACAAAAGAATTTTTTTGTATATAACTAAAGATTGGAGTTTCGCATATGGAACTAAAGAAATTATATGATATAGCTAATAGAGAACATATAGATATTATTAACTTTAAAATGCAGAACAAAGCCATAATTGGATATTATAAAAATAATTGCACAATAGGTTTAAATTATTCTAAAATACACTCTTATAAAGAAGAAAAATGTATTTTAGCTGAGGAATTGGGACACTATTACTATTCTGCTTATTATACTGTAAATTCAAACCAGGAATTTATAGATAAGCAAGAATATCGTGCAATGAAATGGAAGTCACTTGCATGTGTCCCCTTAAAATCAATTTTAAGCTGTTTTTGTGATCGGAATATATAATTTATGGGACATAGCAGAAAAATTAAACGTAGACACAAATATGGTTGAATTTGCAATTAATTATTATAAAGAAAATGATTTACTAAAGACAAATGCTTATGATAGCATTTAATTTTTTAAAGCGTTATACAAACAGTTGTTCAAGGAGGAATTATGGCAAAGAAAACTAATTTTAAAGTGAATGGAAAACAATATTATAGAGTAACAAGAACAATTGGAAAAAGAGCTGATGGTACACCTATAAGAAAGCAATTTTATGGAACAGGAATAAATGAAGCTAATAAAAAAGCTAATGAATATATTAATAATTTAAAAGTAGGCTTAATTTCTGGTAATCAAGTTTACACTATAAATATTCTCTTAAAAAAATGGCTATTTAATGTAAAGAAAAATGAAGTTAAAATTAGTAGCTTTGAAGATTATTATAGAACTTATAATAATTACATCGCTCCTTTTCTTATTTCGGATTTACCATTAAACGAAATTAAAAGCTTAAAAATACAAGAACTTTATAGCGAATTAATAAAAAAAGGTTATTCTACTAGTGTAATACGAAAAACACATAAATTATTAAGTCAATTTTTTAAATATGCAGAAAAAGAAGGATATATTGTTAAGAATCCTTGTGCAACTGTTACTCTTCCTAAAAATAAGCAAAATGTAAAGAATATTCTAACTAGTAAGAAGACAAGATTTAATTATTTTAATGAAGAAGAAATAAAGGAACTATTAGAATTATTTAGAAAAACAAGATATTATAATATTATTGTATTTGCACTTGGTACTGGCATGCGTGAAGGAGAAATATTAGGTTTGCAATGGAATGATTTAGATTTTAAGAATAAAGAAATAAATGTTATTCATAATTTATCTTATGTAGCAGAAATTGAGGAAGACGGAACCACAAAATACAAAACAATCTTACAAACTCCTAAAAGTGAAAATGCAATAAGAATTATACCAATGTCAGAGTTAATCTTTAATTTATTAAACAATCTTAAAAGAAATTCTGATTATGTATTTGCTACTGAAAAAGGGACACATTATGACCTAAAATGGATTCAAAAAAGATGGAGGCAATTATTAAAAGGTACTGATTTAGAAAATAAAAGATTTCATGATTTAAGACATACTTTTGCTACTATGCTTTTATTAAAGGGGGCTAACTTAATTCAAATAAAAGAGTTAATGGGGCATTCATCTGTAAAGATAACTGAAATATATTTAGATGTATTACCAAAGACAAAAAGTGATACAGTTAATAAGCTTAACGATTTATTAATGTGTTAAATAAGTGTTAAATGCTAAAATAGCAAGGTGCTACAATTTCTTGTAACCCTTGCTATTACTATATTATTACTCAATTATTTCTGAAACAACTCCAGAACCAACTGTTTTTCCACCTTCACGGATAGCGAATCTTAATCCTTGTTCGATAGCGATTGGTGTGATTAATTCGATTGTCATATCTACGTTATCTCCAGGCATTACCATTTCTGTTCCTTGTGGTAAATCAATTAATCCTGTAACGTCTGTTGTTCTGAAGTAGAATTGTGGTCTATATCCATTGAAGAATGGTGTATGACGTCCACCTTCTTCTTTTGTTAGAACGTATACTTGTGCTTTGAATTTTGTATGTGGATGTATTGTTCCAGGTTTTGCTAGAACTTGACCTCTTTCTACTTCTTCTCTTTGTATACCTCTTAATAGAACACCTACGTTATCTCCAGCTTCTGCTTGATCAAGAGTTTTTCTGAACATTTCGATTCCTGTTACAACTGTTTTCTTTCTTTCTTTTGAAAGTCCAACAATTTCAACTTCATCAGATAATTTTAATGTTCCTCTTTCTACTCTACCTGTTACAACTGTTCCTCTTCCTGAAATTGTCATAACATCTTCGATAGGCATAATGAAAGCTTGATCAACTGGTCTTTCTGGTGTTGGTATATAGCTATCAACTGCTGCCATTAATTCGTTAATGCATTGATATTCTGGAGCATTAGGATCTTTAGATGTTGATTCTAATACTTTTAATGAAGAACCTTTTATTACTGGAATTTCATCTCCTGGGAAACCATAGCTTGATAATAAGTCTCTAACTTCCATTTCAACTAATTCTAGTAATTCTGGATCATCAACCATATCACATTTATTTAAATATACAACGATGTATTTAACACCAACTTGTCTAGCAAGTAATATATGCTCTCTTGTTTGAGGCATTGGGCCATCAGCTGCTGAAACAACTAATATAGCTCCATCCATTTGTGCAGCACCTGTAATCATGTTCTTTACATAGTCTGCGTGTCCTGGACAGTCAACGTGAGCATAGTGTCTGTTATCTGTTTCATACTCAACGTGTGCTGTGTTAATTGTGATTCCTCTTGCTTTTTCTTCTGGTGCACTATCAATTGCACTATAATCTTCAAATTGTGCTTGTCCTTTTAAGTTTAATACTTTTGTAATAGCTGCTGTTGTTGTTGTTTTACCATGGTCAACATGTCCGATTGTTCCTATGTTAACGTGTGGCTTACTTCTAACAAATTTTTCCTTAGCCATTTTT
>CALXVF010000114.1 GCA_944391895.1 uncultured Clostridia bacterium | reverse complement strand
AGGAGTGGTGTTAAGTGAGTCCTAAAATATCAAAAGAATTAGCAAAGCATAGATTAGAACAAGCAAAAGAACTTTTTAAGTTAGTTGAGCAATATATAGAAAAGCACTAAAAAATAAACATAGAGGAGCACTAAAAGGTGTTCCTTTGTTGTATATACATGTTAAAAGCTTAAAAACAATATAATTGACGAAAAATGTCGAATTTTGTCGTACGATTTGTGTTGACAAATAATGGAAAAAGGTTTATTATAGAAAATAAGAAAGGAGAAGAATGAAATTTGAACAAATCCATGCTGTTCAAGATTGGTTGCCTTTTGAAAAGATTTTAGATAATGGAATAATAAAACTAAAAGATTCCTCCTATATAAAAATACTAAAAATAAAGCCAATAAATTACAATCTAAAATCTGAATTAGAAAAAGAGGCAATTTTAAACTCTTATAAAAATTTTATTAAGAGTTGTAATTTTAATCTACAAATTTTAATTCAAAGTAAAAAGGAAGATTTATCTAAGCATTTAGAAAAATTAAATGAAAATAATTTGTATCCAGAAATAAAAGAAGAATATAAAAATTATATTAATTCTTTAAATCAAAATAAACAATCTTCGAACAAAAACTTTTATATCATTTTAAAAAAATCCACAACAAATTTAAACAATATTGAAAATATAGCTATCCAAAATTTGCAGGAAGAATTTTTTAAAATAAAAGAATTACTTTCTAGATGTGGAAATATTGTTTCTGAATATACAGAAGAAAACGAAATAAAGGAGATACTATTCTCATTTTTAAATTCAAGAATATTTTTAGAAAAATAACAAAAGAGGTGATTTTATTTCTAGTAATCAAAGTTATATAGGAGGAATATTTAATAAAAAGGATTATTTAAGTCCGTCATATATAAACTTAAATAATCCTAAATATATAGAAATAGATGGAATGCTATATTCAGGGTTATTAGTAGTTAATTATATAAGAGAGCAGGATGATTTAATATTAAAAAACATAATAGACTCCAATATAAATTTATATCTTTCTATGTATTATGAAAAACAAGATACATATAAGGTCATAAAAGACTTAACATATAACATAGGAAATGTAAAGGTGGATTTAGAAAAAATAGGCGAAAATAGACAAGATGCCGAAATAGCAGCTTTTACATATAATGACGCAAAATATATTAGAAAAGAAATGCAAATAAACAATGAGGAATTATATTTTCTATATATGTATTTAATGATATTTTCAAAAGATAAAGATGAATTAGAGTACAACTTAACAAAAATAGAAGGTTTTCTACGAAGCAGAGGAATGCAAACAAAAAGATCATATTTTAGACAAGAACAGACCTATTTGTCTTGCCTGCCACTTATGCAAAATCATACTGACGTAAAAGAAATTACGAAAAGGAATATTTTAACGAATTCTATAGTCGCTACTTATCCGTTTATTTCTTCTGCAGTATTTGATGAAGAGGGTATTTTTATAGGAGAAAATATATATAATAACTCATTAATATTTATAGATAGATATGACTCTAATAAATATAAAAATGCTAATATGTGTATATTTGGAACAAGTGGTGCAGGAAAATCATATTTTACAAAATTAATGATTTTAAGATACGCATTATTTGGATTAGAACAATATATTATAGATCCTGACAGAGAATATTCAGAATTAGGCAAAGCGTTAGGAGCCACTATAATAAAATTAGGTCCAAGTTCAAATACATATATAAATATTTTAGATATTAGGGAAGAAAGTTTAGAGGATGATCAAAAAGGATATCTAGCAACAAAAATAGAAAAATTAATAGGCTTTTTTAAACTAATTATTCAAGATATTAAAGAGGAAGAGAAGTCTCTTATAGAAGATGCAATAATAAAAACATATAAGGAAAAAGAAATAACATTTAAAGATGAAAGTCTATATAAAAATGGAAAATTTAAAGATACAAATGATATGCCAATATTAGAGGATTTATATAATAAATTAAATAAAAAGATGAAAGCCAAATTATTTCCATTTATATATGGGTCTATGAAATTTTTTAATAATCATACAAATGTTATTTTAAATAATAATATAATAATTGCAGACATATATGAATTAGGTGAAGAAAACATAAAATATGGTATGTACGCTTTCATTGAACTTTTTTGGAATAAAATCAAAAAAGAAAGAATAAAAAAGAAGGCAATATATTTAGATGAAATATGGAGACTAATAGGAGTAACATCAAACAAAGAAGTAGCTAGTTTTATATACAAAATCTTTAAAACAATTAGAAAATATGGTGGAAGCGGAATAGCTATTACCCAAGACGTGTCAGATTTATTTAGTTTAGATGAAGGTACATATGGAAAAAGTATTTTAAATAATTCAAGCATCAAGGTATTTTTTAATTTAGAAGAGGAGAATATTAGAGTCTTAGATAAATACACAGAATTATCCAACAAAGAAAAAATAGAAATTAAATCATTCAAAAAAGGAGAGTGTTTAATGTTTGTAGGACAAGAACATATTTTAACCAAAATTAATTCTGCCGACTTTGAAAAGAGAATAATAGGAGGTAATTAAAATAAAAAAAATCATAACGGCAATAGGTAAAAAAAGTCTATATAATAAACTACAGGAAAATAAAATAGAAAGTATAGGCACAGATATTCAATATAAAGAAGGAGTATTGGAATATTTAGAAAATGATACAAATATAGATTATATAATATTAAATGAAGAATTAGATGGAAATATTAGTACAGAAGAATTAATGAAACAAATAAATTTAATTAATAAAAATATAAAAGTAATATTAATTTCTACTGCTACAAATGATGAAGAAAAAATAATAAATTTAATAAATAATTGTTTAATAAAAAAAGAGAATGTTTCATCAATAAAAAATAAAGAGAAAAAAACTTATTCAAAAAACTCGATTTTTAATCAAAAAACTTTACCACTCAATAATTTGATTTATTCTGACGAGATATCACCAAAAGAAAATTCAGAAACGATTTGTATTTTAGGAACAAATGGAATAGGAAAAAGCGTTTTTTCTATTTTATTTGCACAAAGTATGAAAAATAAAAAAAGTATAATAATTGATTTTGATGTCTTAAATCAAAGTTTGCATACTCTTCTAGGAATTAAAAATTATGAAGAAAAAATAAAAAAAGGAATAAGACATAATGATTTAATAAACCACAATCAAGATTTTAGAAAATATATAATAAAAAATAATACAAAAATAGATTTACTTTCAGGAATGAATTTAATATTAGATTCTAAGTACAAATTAAGTAATAAAAAGATGAGAAAAATCAATGAAGAGTTAAAAAAAGAATATGATATTGTCATATATGATACTTCTTCAGAAAGCTTTTTAGATTATACAAAAGAAATAATTAATCTATCTGACCAAGCAATATTTATATCTGGAGCTAATTTACTAGAAATAAAAAAGTCAGAAAAATTATTAGAAATATACAATAAAGAGTGGGGAATTAGTAAAAATAAAATAAATATTATATTTAATAAATGTACAACTAAATCAATGGATGAAAATATATTAAAAGAAGTATTCAGAAAATATAATATTTTAGGAAAAATACAGTTAAACGATTATTATGATTTATTAATTAATAAAAATATGACAGTTAAAACAAAATTACATAAAGAAATAGAAAAAATCAAAAAACAAATAATAAAGGAAAAATACTATGGAATTAGCTAACAATATTGAAAATAGTTTATCAATTTCAAGCGATGTAACAATAGAAAAACAAAAAGGATTTCTAGAAACAACATTGGGAAAAGTAGTAAATACTGCTTTAGATACTGGAATAAGAGCCTTACTGCCAGATATTATAGAAGAACAAATTATTGATGTAAAAGATGCAATAATAAATAATGGGTTTAAAGCAGGTGTAGAAGAGGCAATTTCCTCAGCTGTGGATTTGGGAAAAAGTGTAGTGGGAATTTTTACTGGAAAATTTGAAAATGTAACTCAAGTAAGAAATGCTGTAAAAAGTGGAGGAATAATAGATGGAATTTCAAATGCATTAGATTATGCTTTAAATTTTTGTTCAAACTTTGGAAAAATTCCAGCTACAATTTGTTCAATTTTAAAAAGTGGTAAAAATGCCTTATTA
>CALXVF010000113.1 GCA_944391895.1 uncultured Clostridia bacterium | reverse complement strand
AAATCAATTACTTTATATCCTAATCCAAAATATTCTATTGTTCCACCATCCATATATATTCCTGCAAGATTACGAATACAAAATATTGGATTCTTTCCATTTTTTACTCTGGTGTAATCAACCACAAAAAATATTAACCCTAAAATAATTACAATTCCTAGTACACAACCTATAATCTTTAATCCTCTTTTCATAAATACCACCAATTTACCTTTCTTTTTAAATTTAATCATAGCGATAACTTACTATTAGTCTCGCTTTTATTATATTACAAAATGAATTATTTAGCAACGCTCTGGAGAATTTTTATCTTTGCTCTTTTCTTCTTTTTCCTCTTGCTCATCTCCAAGCATTTCATGGTCATTATCATTAATTTTTAGTTCAGCATTTATACTATCAAGCTTTCTTTGTTTATCTTTTAATTCTTGTTCCTGTGGAAACTCCTTTTGACTTTCTACTTTTGCATTTTCAAGTTGTAATTTTGTATTATCTAACTTTTCTCTTTCAAGTGGAATATCCTTTTCAATATTTTCTAAACAATTATTAATTCTTGTGATATTACCATTGCTATCAACACCTAAATCAATAATATAACTAAATTTATTTTTTAACTTTAACTTTATATTTCTAGTTATAGAGTCAAAACTAATTTCCATTTTGAAGCCTCTATATTCTCCAATTTCTTTTACTTCCATACTCTTTAATAATTGAGTACATTCTAAAAGTTTTTTTCCTGCATTTGCTTTTTCAAGATATTCTTTACCATCTATTATCATTGGAGAAAAACCATCTATATTTGGTCTAGTATATTCTTGTAATTTTATTGTATCTTCCTCCATTGCTGCAATCTTGTTATTTAATCTCGTAATTTCTTCAGGATAATACTTTATTACTTTATCTTGCAAAGCATACTTTTGATTCATAAAGCTTTGTTTTAATAGTTTAAGTTTAGATATTTCACTATCCAAATTGGTCTTCTCTAAAATTAAAGGATTTCCTGTTGCTAATGCCTTTATTTCTCCATAAGAAAGTGCTTTTTCATCTATATCTTCCATTGTTCTTGCAGGTGTTTTAGATGTCATTATTTGAGATATAAATTTTTGCTTTTGTTCTACTAATTGATACATATAAGCATCAAAAGTTTTTTCAGTAACATATGAATAAACAAATACTTTTTCATTCTCATTACCTTGCCTAATCATTCTACCATTTCTTTGTGTTAAATCACTTGGTTTCCAAGCACAATCTAAATGATGTAATGCAATAAGTTTATCTTGAACATTAGTTCCAGCACCCATTTTAGATGTAGAACCCATTAACACTCTAACTTCTCCTTGTCTTACCTTGCTAAATAATTCTTTTTTCTTTGTTTCATTATCTGCCTCATGAATAAAAGCAATTTCATTTTCAGGAATACCTTTTTCTATAAGCTTTCTTTTAAGTTCATTATAAACATCTTCAAACTCTTCTTTTTCATATCCTTTCATATCTTTTGGAGTAGATAAATCACAAAATACAAGTTGTGTTGATTTTTTATCAGAATTTTCATTCCATATTCTATATATATTTTCGCTACATGAATTAATTTTGCTATTATCACTATCTGGTAATAGTGGATTCATAAGCCTTTGATCTAGTGCAAGTTTTCTTCCTTCATTAGTTATTTTTAACATATTATCAGTTGATGCATCAACTGAGCCACTTCTAATACGATCAGCTCTTTCCCCTAAGTTTCTTACCATCTCTTCTTGTATTTCACTTGGTTTTACAACTACATTGATATTTTCAAATTCAGGAGTTGGAAGATTTAATGTTTCTGCTGTCTGTATATCAGCAACTTCCTTAAACATTGCCATAAGCTCAGGAAGATTATGAAATTTTGCAAATCTTGTTTTAGCTCTATATCCAGTTCCTTCAGGTGCAAGTTCTATTGCAGTAACAGTTTCCCCAAATGTACTAGCCCAATTATCAAAATGTTCTAATTCATTTTTTCTTAATTCGCCATACTGTAAATACCTTTGCATAGTATAAAGTTCTGCCATACTATTTGATACAGGAGTTCCTGTTGCAAATACTGTACTTTTTCCTCCTGTTATTTCATCAAGGTATCTGCATTTCATAAATAAATCTGAACTCTTTTGTGCCTCTGTTTGAGCAAGTCCTCCTACATTTCTCATTTTAGTATATAAAAACAAATTCTTATAATTATGAGCTTCATCTACAAATAATTTATCTACACCTAATTCTTCAAAAGTTACAACATCATCTTTTCTTTCTTGCTTATTAAGTTTTTCAAGTCTTGTTTCTAATGTTTTTTTAGTTTTCTCCATTTGTTTTATAGTATAGTTTTCTCCTCGATTTGATTTTACATCAGCTATACCTCTTGTTATATCATCAATTTGCTCTTGCAACAGTTCTTGTTGTCTTTCTATCGACATAGGTATTTTTTCAAATTGACTGTGTCCAATAATAACAGCATCAAAATCTCCTGTTGCTATCCTACTACAAAACTTTTTTCTATTTTTAGTTTCAAAATCTTTTTTAGTAGCAACTAGAATATTTGCAGATGGATATAATTGTAAAAATTCACTAGCAAATTGTTCTATAATATGATTTGGTACAACAAATAAAGACTTGTTACATAAACCAAGTCTTTTACTTTCCATTGCAGCTGCTACCATCTCAAATGTCTTACCAGCACCAACTTCATGTGCTAATAAAACATTATTACCATATAAAATATGTGCAATAGCATTTAATTGATGAGGTCGAAGTTTTATTTCAGGGTTCATTCCTACAAAATCTATATGAGAACCATCATATGCTCTTGGTCTTATAGAATTAAACTTATCATTATATAATCTTACAAGTTTATTTCTTCTGTCTGGATCTTCCCATATCCAATTTAAGAACTCGTCCTTAATTGTATCTTGCTTTGCACTTGCAATAGCAGTTTCTTTTCTATTAAGAATTCTTTGCTTTCTACCATCTTCATCAATGATAGTATCAAATATTTTTACATCTTTAAGATTTAATGTTTGTTCTATTATCTTATAAGCATTTATTCTAGGTGTTCCATATACTGAATATGCTTTTACATTATCCCTATCAGAGCTTTTGTTTTCAATATACCATTCTGCAGTTATATTAGAATACTTTACTTTAATATCCCATTGATTATATCTTGGAGTATCTAACAATTCAAATATAAATTGTCTTATTACTTCAGGAGGTATCCATGTTGCACCTAATTTTACTCCTATTTCACTAGCATTCAAATCTTGTGGTACAACTTCTTTTAGTTTATCTACATTTATTTGATATTCAGGATGCTCAGTTAATTGACTTTCTGCAATTTTTAGCTTTTGCCTAACATTACCTGAAAGATATTCATCAGCAGTTACATATGTTTCTTCTATTGGAACTTTAAATATTATTCCTGTTAGTTCGTTTATAATTAATTCTTTATCTTTTCCTGTTAATTTAGACATATAATCTAAATCAACTTTAGCTTTATCTTGAATAGATAAAATAAGAGCTTCATCTGATGTATCAACTTCTTTTACTTCTTTTTTAGCTTTGATAGTTCTTTTGGTAAACATATCTGCTTTACCTATAAATTTTCCCTCTCCATCAAGCTTCTCAAGAGAGCATAATAAGAAGTAACTGCTATCATTTGAAAAAGCATTTTCATTAGCTCTTGAATTGATTAAACCGTATTCTTTAGTAAACTTATCATATAATTGATTAAGTTTTGCCTGTGATAAATAAATATCTTCATCTGAATAATCATTCATTTGTAAATCTATAAGTTCTCTAACTTGTTCTCTTAATTTAATTAATCCTCTAATTCTATTTTGATTAGTAAGTGGTAAATCGTCTTGTAATAGCATTATTGAGTTTTCTCTAAAATATAATTTGTTATCTACTATTGCATAAGAAAAATTCTTTACATCAGGATTTGCAGGAATAGATGTATTTTCATCTTCTATTTCATTTTCGATAGAAGTTAGCTGTATTTCTCCATGAATATTTTTAATTGCATCATTTAATCTATCTACTAAATTATCTCCATCTATCGCTTTACAAGTAGAGTCAAAGCCATATTGTGTACTTTCTATTTCCATTTTTCCTAAAATCATATTTGGATTATCTACAAAGTATTTATTTATTGTGAT
>CALXVF010000112.1 GCA_944391895.1 uncultured Clostridia bacterium | reverse complement strand
CCGCAATTAGTATTGACAGAAGAAGCTGAATTCATTATACTAGAATTACCGAAGGTAAGAAGAGAATATGAGAAAAAGCAATAATGGATGAAAAGGCAATAAGGAAAGCAGGATACAAAAGAGATGGGAAGAAGGAAAGTAAAAAACAAAATAAAAAATTGGATTACAAGTTTAGTTGTATTTATTATTTTATGTGTAACGGGATACTATGGTACCACATACTTTCAAGAGGACACGCAAGAAAATAGGGTAGAAATAACTTCAGTAGAAAGTATAGAGAACAGTGAATTAATAGATTTAAATAATAATAATCTTAATATAATCTTCTTTTATGTAGGACAAGCAGATTCTACATTTATTAAGCTAAATGATTTTACAATGTTAATAGATGCAGGAAATAATGAAGATGGAGAAAATATTGTAAATTTCTTAAAGGAAAAAGGAATCAATGAAATTGATTATATAATCGGAACTCACGCAGACGAAGATCATATAGGAGGATTAGATGATATAGTAAGTAAGATTGATACAATAGGAAAAATGTATATTCCAACAGTTGGAGAAAGTGGAACAGATTATAAAAATGCAATAAAAGCAGCAGAAGAAAAAAATATAGTAGTAGAAAATCCTGTGGTAGGAGATACTTTTTCTCTAGGAGAAGCCAACTGTGAAATTATGTCTGCAATGGAAGAGGAAGGTGTATCAGATAATGATAGTTCAATTGTCTTACAAATGAATTATAAACAAACCAGCTATTTATTCATGGGAGATGCAGAAAAAGCAGTAGAGAATTCTAGAAGTTGGAATAGAGTAGATGTACTAAAAGTAGGACATCATGGTTCAAATTCAAGTAGTTCAGAAGAATTTTTAGAACAAGTAAAACCACAATATTCAATAATAGAAGTAGGGAAAGATAATTCATACAATTTACCAAGTAGCAAAGCAATTGAAAGATTAGAGAATTCAGGTTCTAAAGTTCTTAGAACAGATATGGTAAGTGTGGGTAATGTCGGCTCTTTCTGGTTAACAAGTGATGGTTCTGTGATAGATATAAAAGAGGTAAATATGAGCTTAGATGGTAATTCATAGAAAGGAAATAATGGATTTATCAATAATCACAGATAAGATAATAGATTTTACCAAGGAAGTAGGAAAAAATATAATAGAGGAGATAACTAATTATATGGATAACCAACAATTAACTTCTGACTCGAAAGTTGAATTACAAAATAGAACAAGAGACATGCTAAAAGAATATGATGGAATTTACGAAGTAAAAAATAGAGTAGTGTATAAATATACAAAAGATAGTAAGTTTCCTGAATTAGTAAAAGAGTTATATAATGGACAAGAAAATGGATATTATACTTTGTATAATAATTCACTTGCATATAGCCAAGAATTAAACGAAGAAATAAATCAAAAAATAAATCAAATAAAGAAAGAGGTTGTAGAAGAACAAAATAGATATTTAAGTTCTTGTAGAAGAGAAGGAGAAGAGTATACAGTTGATGAAGTCGGAGATGATGAAAAATATGTTTATCTTACTAGAAAATCTGATAACATGGAGTTTCAGGATATTAATATATCAAATCAATTATATGAAAATTTAAAAGAAGAATTAAAAAATAAGAAAGAACCTACTTTAATTTGGAATGGAAAAGAATATATAATAAAATAAAAAATGTAGATGAAAATCTACATTTTTTATTAGTTTAAACTATTATTTTGCTTTTTTTGCTACTTTGCAAATTTCAGCGAAAGCTTTAGCATCAGTAACTGCTAAATCAGCAAGCATTTTTCTATTTACAGTAACATTAGCTTTCTTTAAACCATTAATTAAAGTGCTATATGTCATTCCATTCATTCTTGCAGCAGCATTTATTCTTATAATCCATAATTTTCTGAAATCACTTTTTCTATCTTTTCTTCCTACATAAGCGTAAGCACCAGATTTCATAACTGCTTGTTTAGCTTGTCTGAATCTATAATGTTTAGCTCCATAATATCCTTTAGCTCTTTTTAATACTTTTTTATGTTTTTTCTTTGTGATAATTGCTGTTTTTACTCTTGCCATTTTCTATTCACCTTCCTTTATAATTAATTTCCATATGGTAATAATTTTTTTACATGATTTTTGCATGTATTATCAACATAAGCATTTTGAACACTTCCTGTTGATTTTTGTCTATTTGTTTTATTGCCTAATAGATGTCTTCTATTAGCTTTTGTTCTTTTAACTTTTCCTGTAGCTGTATATTTGTATCTTTTTTTAGCTGCTTTATTAGTTTTTAATTTTGCCATTATATTTTCCTCCTTATATTAAATTTAATATATATAAACTAGCTTTTTTTAGCTAATATTATAAACAAATTTTTTCCTTCTAAAACAGGTTTCTTTTCAGCGATAGCTATATCACTTAAAACTTCAATAAATTGATTTAAAACTGTTTCACCTTGTTTTACATAGTTTAGTTCTCTTCCTCTGAATCTTACAGTAATTTTTACTTTGTTTCCATCTTCTAAGAACTTTTTAGCATTCTTTGCTTTGAAATCAAAATCATGCTTATCAATATTTGGTGTAATTCTGATTTCCTTTATTTCAAAAGTTTTTTGCTTTTTTCTTGCTTCTTTTTCTTTTTTAGCTTGTTCAAATTTGTATTTTCCATAGTTCATTATTTTGCATACTTTTGGATTGTTGTTAGGAGCAACTAATACTAAATCCAATTTTCTTTCATAAGCAATATCTAATGCTTCATGTAAAGATAGTACACCTAGTTTTTCTCCTTTTTCATCAATAACTTGAACTTCATTTGCTCTTATTTGTTCATTGATTGGTAATTCTTGTTTTATATTAAAACACCTCCTAAAATTCATCTTTTTACCAAAATAAAAAGATTGGTCTCAAAGCCAATCCACTCTCAAAACATATTAAAATTACAAAACAATATAATATTGATTTATATAATATATGTTATACCTTTTCCTTAAAAGTTGAGGTGAGAAGGATTACTTCTACTTTGTACATTATTAATAATACTATAAAAATCTTTCTTTGTCAATAATTTTTAGAAAAAACATTGACTTTTGGTATGTTTTATAATATAATTGTATAGCGTAATTGTGAATATGGTCTTAAAAAGCAATTCCCCGGTTAGCTTTTAAAGACATCATATATATTATATAATTAATGAATGGAGGGTAATTTTACCATGAATAATACTACATATAGTGTTAAGAAAAACGAAATTGAAAGAAAATGGTATATAATTGATGCAGAAGGAAAATCTTTAGGTAGAGTTGCTGCTGAAGCTGCAAAATTATTAAGAGGAAAACATAAACCAACATTTACACCAAATATGGACAATGGTGACTATGTAATAATAATTAATTGTGCAAAAGCAGTTTTAACAGGAAAGAAATTAAATCAAAAAGTTTATACACATTTTACAGGATACATTGGAAACATGAAGAAAACTTTAGCAAAAGATATGATGGAAAACAAACCAGAAAAAGCTATGATGATAGCAATAAAAGGAATGTTACCACATAATAGCTTAGGTAGAAAAATGTTAACAAAAGTTAGAGTATATGCAGGTTCTGTTCATGAAAATGCAGCACAAAAACCTGAATTATGGAAATTTTGATAGGAGGGTAAAGAAGAGATGGCTAAATCAGAAAAAGTTGTATTCTTAGGAACTGGTAGAAGAAAAAGCTCAATTGCTAGAGTAAGACTTGTAGAAGGAAAAGGAAATATAACAATCAATGGAAAAAGTATAGATGAATACTTTGGAGAAGAAACATTAAGAGTTATAGTAAAACAACCTTTAACAGTTACAAATACATTATCTAAATATGATGTAATTGCAAAAGTACAAGGTGGAGGATTTAGTGGTCAAGCAGGTGCTGTACGTCATGGTATCGCTAGAGCATTAAATGAAGCAAATGGAGAATATAGACCAGCGTTAAAATCTAATGGATTCTTAACAAGAGATCCACGTATGAAAGAAAGAAAAAAATACGGTCTTAAAAAAGCTCGTAAAGCTCCACAATTTAGTAAGAGATAATTACAAGACTATTTTGGTGGCAACCCAAAGTCTTACAGAAAAGCTACAATCGTTACAGAGAGTAGCTTTTCTTTTTTTCTCTGGGCTCTTTTAATCGTTAAAAATATTTCTATATATATCACTGGTAATATACAAGTAATGTACAGGTAATATACAAAT
>CALXVF010000111.1 GCA_944391895.1 uncultured Clostridia bacterium | reverse complement strand
ATGAATAACGAAAATATAAAAACTATCATTATAGCTGAAAATGATGATGAACAAAATGCAACTGCAATTGCAAATGAAACAGGAGCAAAAATATACAGACTAAAAGATGGAATGTCTGGAGATGGCTCTATTAACTCATATATAGATATAATGGAAGATAATTTAGAAACATTAACTAGCATTGAATAGAGAAAGAGGAGTAAAAATGGAAAGTTGTGGTCTACATTGTACAAAGATAGAAAATTTATCTGTAAAAATAGGAAAAGAAGATATAATAAAAGATGTTACTTTTGATATACATTGTGGAGAACTTTTAATGTTAATAGGAAGAAATGGTGCAGGAAAGTCAACACTCTTAAAATCTATATTAGGAGAAATTGAACATGAAGGAACAGTATCTTTTATAGACATGAAAGAAAATAAAAAGAAAAGGATAAAAATAGGATATGTTCCTCAGAATCTAAACATTGAAAGAGATATGCCTACAACAGTTTACGACATGTTTGCATCATATATATCAAATAAACCAGTATGGCTTTTCAAAGATAAAAATTTTTATAAAAAAATCAAAGAAAATCTAAAACTATTTGGAGCAGAAAAATTAATAGATAAAAGAGTGGGAAACTTGTCGGGAGGAGAACTTCAAAGAGTACTTTTATCAATTGCGACGACTCCAGTTCCAAATTTATTAATTTTAGATGAACCTGTTTCAGGAATAGATAGAAATGGTATAAAAGATTTTTATGAAATATTAGCAAGACTAAAAAAAGATTATGATATGTCAATTATATTAGTATCACATGATTTAGACTTAGTGCAAAAATTTGCAGATAGAGTTATTTTACTAGATAAAACAATAGTGAAAGAAGGAAAAGCAGAAGAAGTATTTAAAAGTAAAGAATTTATAGAAAGATTTGGGGAAATATAATGGAAGTAATATATAATTTTTTAGAAGTAATATTGCCATTTGATTTTATGGAATATACATTTATGAAAAATGCATTTTTAGCGATACTTTTAGTATCTCCTGTTTTTGCAATAATTGGAACAATGATAGTAAATAAAAAAATGGCGTTTTTCTCAGACGCTCTAGGACATTCAGCACTTACAGGAATAGCAATAGGAATGCTTTTAGGAATGACTAATATCAATATTTCAATGATAATTTTTGCAATAGTATTTGCTTTATTGCTTAACTTTATAAAAAATAAAACAACATATGGAGCAGATACAATTATTAGCGTATTTTCATCAATAGCAATAGCTTTAGGACTTGCAATACTAGCTCAAAGTGGAAGCTTCAATAAATATTCTAATTATTTAGTAGGAGATATATTAAGCATATCTGAAACAGAAATAATTTATTTGTTCATAGCATTTATACTTACATTTGTATTTTGGAATTATTTATTTAATAAATTAAATGCAGTAAGTTTAAATACAACTTTAGCAAAAAGTAAGGGCATAAATGTAAAATTAATGGAAAATATATTTGCTGTCTTAATAGCAATAATGGTAATGATTTCAATAAGATGGGTAGGAATTCTATTAATAAATTCTCTAATAATATTGCCAGCAGCATCAAGTAGAAATGTAGCAATGAGTATGAGAAGTTATCACTTAATTGCAATTTTAATAGCTCTATTTTCTGGAATATTAGGACTAATAATTTCATATTATACAAATATACCGACAGGTCCGATGATAGTAATAATTTCTGGAATCATATATTTTATCACATTTGGAATAAAAAAATTAGGAATAGTAAATAAATAAAAAAGTAAATCATGAAATTTTTGTTTCATGATTTATTTTTTTGCCAGAATAGTTTTTTCAAAAATAAGCATAATAAAATTATTGTTATAATTTTGTCGAATAAAGAAAAAATTTGTTGATAAAATATAAAATCTATGTTAATATATAAAATGCACAAGGAGGTAATAAAATGGATTTCAAAGAATGGAAAGATTTTAATAGACAAAGGGAATGGACAAAAGAAATAGATGTAAGAAGCTTTATACAAGCTAATTATATTCCATATGATGGAGATGAAAGCTTTTTAGCAAATGCTACAGATAAGAGCTTAAAATTATGGAATAAAATACAAGAATTATATAAGAAAGAAAGAGAAAAAGGTGTGCTTGATGTAGATATAAAAACACCATCTGGAATAGATAGATATGCAGCAGGATATGTAGATAAAGACCTAGAATTAATAGTTGGACTTCAAACAGATAGTCCATTAAAAAGAGCTATAATGCCTAATGGTGGAATAAGAATCGTAGAAAAATCTTGCGAAAGTTATGGATATAAAGTAGATGAAGAAATAGAAAACATTTACCATAATTATAGAAGAACACATAATGACGGAGTATTTGCAGTATATACACCAGATATAAGAGCAGCTAGAAGTTCACACTTATTAACAGGACTTCCCGATGGATATGGTAGAGGAAGAATTATAGGAGATTATAGAAGAGTTGCTTTATATGGTGTAGACAAGCTAATAGAAGAAAAACAAGATGAGTTAAATATTTTAAATACAGATGAATTTACAGAAGAAATCATCAGAGATAGAGAAGAAACTCATGACCAAATACAAGCATTAAATGAATTAAAATCAATGGCTTCAAAATATGGATTTGATATCTCAAGACCAGCAGCTAATGCACATGAAGCTTTCCAATGGACATACTTTGCATATTTAGGTGCAATAAAAGACCAAAATGGAGCAGCAATGAGCTTAGGTAGAGTATCCACATTCTTAGATATATATGTGGAAAGAGACTTGAAAAATGGCGAAATAACAGAAGAATTTGCACAAGAATTAATGGATCAATTCGTATTAAAACTAAGAATGGTAAGATTTTTACGTGCTCCAGAATATAACGCACTATTCAGTGGAGACCCAGTATGGGTAACAGAAAGCATTGGTGGTATGGGACTAGATGGAAGAACATTAGTAACTAAAAATTCATTTAGATTACTTCGTACACTAGAAAATTTAGACCCAGCTCCAGAACCAAATATAACTGTACTTTGGTCTAAAAATTTACCAGAAGGATTTAAAAAATATTGTGCTAAAATCTCAATAAATACATCATCAATCCAATACGAAAATGATGATTTAATGAGACCAATGCTTGGAGATGATTATGGAATAGCATGCTGTGTTTCTGCAATGAAAATAGGAAAGCAAATGCAATTCTTTGGTGCAAGAGCAAACTTAGCTAAAACTTTATTATATGCAATAAATGGTGGAAAAGATGAAATATCAGGAAAACAAATAGGACCAAAATTTGAAGCAATTACATCAGAATATTTAGACTATAATGAAGTAATGGAAAAATATGACCAAATGATGGAATATGTAGCTAAGATATATATAAAAGCATTAAATGCAATTCACTATATGCATGATAAATATTCATATGAAGCATTAGAAATGGCATTACATGATAGAAAAATAAGAAGAACTATGGCATGTGGAATAGCAGGATTTTCTGTTGTTGTAGATTCACTTTCAGCTATAAAATATGCTAAAGTAAAAGTAATAAGAAATGAACAAGGTTTAGCAGTAGATTATGAAGTAGAAGGAGAATATCCTAAATTCGGAAATGATGATGATAGAGTAGACGATATAGCTGTTAATTTAGTTAAAACATTTATGAAAAAACTACAAAAACATCATATATATAGAAATGCAGAACCAACATTATCTATACTTACAATTACATCAAATGTAGTATATGGTAAAAATACAGGAAGTACACCAGATGGAAGAAAAGCTGGAGTGGCATTCGCACCAGGAGCAAACCCAATGCATGGTAGAGATGAATCAGGAGCTTTAGCTTCAATGAATTCAATAGCAAAATTACCTTACGAATATTCAGAAGATGGAATATCTTATACATTTGCTATAACACCATCAACTCTTGGACATAATGAAGAAGAAAGAATAACTAACTTAGCAAGTATGCTAGATGGATACTTTATGCAAACAGGACATCATATAAACGTAAATGTATTTGATAGAAATCTATTAATAGATGCAATGAATCATCCAGAAAACTATCCAAACTTAACAATTCGTGTTTCTGGTTATGCTGTAAACTTTGTAAAACTTACTCGTGAACAACAAGAAGAAGTTATTTCAAGAACAATACAAGAAAAAATATAATATTTATGGGACGGTCCTAAATCAAAAAATTTCAATTAAGGACCGTCTCA
>CALXVF010000110.1 GCA_944391895.1 uncultured Clostridia bacterium | reverse complement strand
ACCTTTTCTGTTTTTTCTTCTTTAACAATTTTCTCTTCTTTTTGTTCTACTTTTTCAATCTTTGGTTCTTCTTTTGGTTCAATTTTTGGTTCTTCAACTTTCTTTTCTTCTTTTTTTGGTTTTATTCCAAATAACTCATTAACAGTCATTGGTTTTACTGGTTTTTCTCTATATACGATATTATAATCTTTATTTCTTTTCTTATTAAAACCTAAGTCTGCTGATTTTCTTCTAACTTCTTCTTGTCTTTTCTTTTCTTTTTCTGCTTCTTCATCAGCAACTATTACTTCTCTTCTAATAATTACTTGCCCGGTGGTTTTAACTTCCTCTTTCTTATCTTTTTTCTTAAAGCTATTTCTTATTCTATCAGCATCTTTTTCTTCAATTGCGTTTAAGTGACTGGTTACATTTAGACCCAATTTGTTTGCTATTTCTATCAATTCCTTATTTTCAACTTTTAATTCTTTGGCTAATTCATGTATTTTTATTTTACCCAATTAATTCACCCCCTGCAATAATTTTTATATTCATTTTTATTTCTTCTTTTTTCAATATGACACCTCTTATTTTCTTTACTTTACATTTTATATGTTTTTTATATATTTATTCCTCTTCTGTACTATTTTCTTCTGAATTCATTTCTTCTAGCATTTTTCTAAATTGTGATTCACTCTTAATATCTATTTTCCAATTAGTTAATTTAGCTGCTAGTTTTGCATTTTGTCCACCTTTACCAATTGCTAAAGATAATTGGTCATCAGGAACAATTACTTGTGCAAATTTCTCATCTTCTTTTATATCTACTGCTAAAACTTTTGCTGGTAAAAGCGCTGTAGAAATGTAAATAGAAGGGTCTTCATTCCATTCTATGACATCTATTTTTTCTCCATTTAATTCATTAATAATATTTTGTATACGAATTCCTTTTTGTCCAACACATGAACCAACAGGATCTATGTTAGGATTTGGTGAATATACTGCAACTTTACTTCTTGAACCCGGGTCACGTGAAATGCTTTTTATTTCTATAACACCTTCGTAAATTTCTGGAATTTCTATTTCAAATAATTTTCTTACAAACTCTGTACTAGCTCTTGAAAGAATTATTTGTGTAGAACCTTTTACACCTTTTTCTACACTTATAATACAAGCTCTAATTTTGTCATTTACATTATATTTTTCAGTAGGAACTTGTTCTTTCTTTGGCATAATTCCTTCTATTCTTCCTAAGTCCATTACAACTGATCCACCATCTGCTTTTTGAATTAGACCTGTTATAATTTCTCCTTTTTTATCTGCAAACTCTGAGAATATTACATCTCTTGAAGCTTCTCTTATTTTCTGTGTGATTACTTGTCTTGCTGTTTGTGCTGCAATTCTTCCGAATTCTTTTGGCATAAGCTCAAATTCTACTTTGTCTCCTACATTATAGTTTACATTTATTTTTTGTGCTTCACTAAGACTAATTTCTTTTTTAGTATTTGTAACTTCTTCTACTACGTCTTTTTCCTGATATACATGCATTTGACCATCGTTTTTGTCTAATACAACTTTTACGTTTTCATCATTGCATTCAAAGTTCTTTTTATATGCTACTACTAATGCTGATTCAATAGATTGCATTAAAAACTCTTTATTAATTCCATTTGTTTTTTCTAATTCATCCATAGCAGTTATAAGTTCTGTTGTGTCGATTCCTTTGTTTACTACTTTTACCTCTTTTTTCTTCATTTTTCCTTATTCCTCCCAATTATATACTGTTTTTGCACTAGCAATATTTTTATTTTCTATTTTTATATCATCTACTATTATGTATTCTTCATTGTACTCCTTTAAGATTCCAACAATTTCTTTTTTTCCATCTATTTGTTTATATAAATGAATTTCGACTTTACTTCCAACATTATTTTCAAATTGTTCTTTTCTTCTTAAATTTCTTTCAAGTCCTGGTGAAGAAATTTCTAAATAGTATTGTGCTTTTATGTAGTCTTTTTCGTCAAGAATATCTGTAATACTATTATTTACCAATTCGCAGTCATTTAAACCTATTCCATTAGGACTATCTATAAATATTCTTAAATAATTTTCTTTTCCTTCTTTTTGATACATTACATCATACACAGAATATCCTAGATTTTCAATTATTGGTTTTACCAATTCTTCTATTTTTACTTCTAGTGTTGTCATATTTTTCCTTTCTTTACGTAATGAAAGAGTGGATTTTGCCTCCACTCTTTCTGCATTTCTCTTTATGATATTAATATTATATATCTTAAACCTATAAAAGTCAAGCTTTTATCCAAAAATTCCTCTTTTCTTTACAGGTGGTTGTTCATTCATAGTTTTAGCAAGTTCTATAAATAAGTCTCTTTGCTCTTTTGTAAGTCTTTTTGGAGTTTGAACTTGAACTGTAAATATTAAATCTCCACTTGTATTTGAATGAATTTTCTTGAATCCTTTATTTTTCAAAGTAAATTTTGTACCACTCTGTGTTCCATCTGGAATTGTAAATTCTTCTTCTTCTCCTGTTACTGTAGGAATTTTTATATTAGCCCCTAAAGTTGCTTGTGTTATAGTTATTGGAATTGTGCATTCTACATTGTCTCCATTACGTGTAAAAATACTGCTCTTCTTAACTCTAACTGTGACATACAAATCTCCATAAGGTCCACCATTTACACCTGGTTCACCTTTTTCTTGTACAACTAAAGTCTGGTCATTATCTATTCCTGCTGGTATTTCTACATTCAGTTTAACTTGCTTTCTTACAGTTCCTTTTCCTTTGCATGTTTCACATGGTGTTGGAATAACTTTTCCTGTTCCACGGCAATTTTCACATGTTACAACAGTTTGAATAGTAGCAAATCCTGCTAGTGATTGATTTTTCTTAACTTTTCCTGTTCCATGACATACTGAACAAGTTTGTACACTAGTTCCAGGTTTAGCACCAGTTCCATGACAGGTATCGCATTTTTCGTTTTTATTAATTACTATTTCTTTATGGGTTCCAGTAAAAGCTTCTTCAAAGCTTATATCTACCGTATATCTTAAATCGTTTCCTTTTCTAGGTCCATTGGCTGCTGCACTTCTTGCACTTCTACCAAATCCTCCTCCAAATATTGATGAAACAAAATCATCTACAACATCATCAAAACCAAATCCTCCTGTAGAATATGTATATGTTCCACCATTAAATCCACTAAATCCGTTAAATCCACCAAAGCCAGAACCTCCAGGTCCACTTGTTCCAAATTGGTCATACATTTTTCTTTTTTGTGGGTCAGATAGTGTGGCATAGGCTTCTCCTACTTCTTTGAATTTTTCTTCTGCTTCTTTTCTATTGTCTGGATTTGCGTCTGGATGCCATTTTTTTGCCATCTTTCTATATGCTTTTTTTATTTCTTCATCAGATGCATTTTTATCTACACCTAATATCTCATAATAGTCTTTACTTCCTGCCATAGTTTCTCCTTTATTACTAAAGCAAAAGCAGGAATAACCCTGCTATGCTTTTTTTATTTATTGTCTGTATTTTCTTCTTCTGCTGTTGTTGTTTCAGCATTTGTTGTATTTCCTTCTGCTGCATTATTAGCTGCTCCATTTTGAGCTGCTTTTTGGCTATATAGTTTTTCTGAAATTGAGTAGAATACTTGTGTTAAGCTTTCTGTTGCTTTCTTTATTTCTTCTACATCTTTTCCTTCTAATGCTTTATTTACATTAGCAATTTCTGTTTCAGCTTTTGATTTTTCTTCACTGCTGATTTTATCTCCTAATTCATCAATTGTTTTTTGGCAATTGTATACTAAGCTTTCTGCATTATTTCTAACTTCAATTTCTTCTTTTCTCTTCTTATCTTCTGATGCGTGTGCTTCTGCATCTTTTACAGCTTTGTCTATTTCTTCGTCTGTAAGATTTGTAGATGCTGTAATAGATACTTGTTGCCTATTTCCTGTTGCCATATCTTTTGCAGATACGTGAACTATACCGTTTGCATCAATATCAAATGTTACTTCTATTTGAGGTACTCCTCTTGGTGCTGCTGGAATTCCTGTTAATTGGAATCTTCCTAAAGTCTTGTTGTCTGCAGCCATTTCTCTTTCACCTTGGATAACGTGTACTTCAACACTTGTTTGACCATCTGCTGCAGTTGAGAATATTTGAGATTTTTTAGTTGGTATTGTTGTATTTCTTTCAATTAGTTTTGTAGCAACTCCACCATATGTTTCAATTCCTAGTGATAAAGGTGTTACATCTAGTAAAACTAAGTCTTTAACATCTCCTGAAAGTACACCACCTTGAATAGCTGCACCAAT
>CALXVF010000109.1 GCA_944391895.1 uncultured Clostridia bacterium | reverse complement strand
TAATAAATATATATTATTTGATAATTGTATACCTGTTAGAAGAGATAACCTTTGGGGATTAATAGATATTAATGGAAATACAATATTACCAATAGAATATGATGGAATAGGTTCTCAAGCAGATTTAGCAAATGATTCAAGAGCAGCAGATGTACTAGTAATACCAGAGTTAAATGCAATTGTTGTAGAAAAAGATGAAATAAATGGTAATTCAAGAGTAAAAAAATATGGACTTATTGATTCAAATGGAACATTAATTATAAACATAGTATTAGATAGTGTATATTCTTTAACAACTCAAGGAGAAGTAACTTATTATGGATTAATACAAGACCAAATAATTGATTTAGTAGAATATATGAATCAACCAACTGGTGGAAATCAAACAGAAAACACTGTACAAACAGAAAATACAACTCAATCAGATAATACAAGCCAAGGAAATAATACAATAAGTTAGATATACATCAGAATATACGAGGAGGTATAATGGAAGTAAAGAGACTAATTGTAACTTTAGTAACAGTATTTTTACTATTGGGATTATATTATTTAACTACTATGCCAAAAAGAAAACAAGCAAAAGAAATTAAAAAAATGCAAGATGGACTAAAAAAAGGAGATAAAATAATTACCTATACAGGTCTATCTGGAATAATTGAAGAGGTACTTGAAGATAGAATAATATTATCTACTAATCCGGATAAAGTAAAACTATCTATTGAAAAATGGGCAGTAGCTGGAATAGATGATAGAAACTTAAGTAAGGAATAAAATAGATATACCCTACATATAATTTAATGAAAGGTAGGGTATATTATGAAAAAGGTAGAAAATGATTCGAAAGTTAAAATAAAAGGAAGTGCAATAAAAATTTTATTTGGAAGTGGAATTTCATTTCTAATTAGTTTAGTATTACTTCTTGCAATTTCTATTGTATTAACTTATACTAATATATCAGAAAATATTATAACAGTATCGGTTATAGTTATATCTGCACTAAGCATACTTATTGGAAGTATTATAAGTGCACTAAATATTAATAAAAATGGAATATTAAATGGAGCTTTAGTTGGAGCCATTTATATGATTACAATATATGTGCTATCTAGTATTTTTGTTTCAGGATTTGAAATGAATGTGCAATCAATGGTTATGATAGGAGTATCTATACTTGCAGGAATGATAGGAGGTATTATTGGCGTCAACTTCCATAAGTAGGAGGAAAAATGAAAGCACAAAAAAAATTAAACATTGTATTAATTATATTAATAATTTTATTAATTAGTATAATATCTTTTATAGGAATTTTTTATCAAGACAAAAACAAAATGGTTAGTCATGTTCAAGACTATAATTTAGGAACAGATTTAGAAGGATATAGAAAAATTTTATTAGTTGTTGATGATTCTGACGAAACAAATACAGAAGAATTAAAAAACTATGATAATTATGTAAAATCTGCAGTAATCATTAGAAATAGATTAGAATCTATGAAAGTAACTGATTATAGTGTTGAGTGTGATGAAAGTACAGGACAAATAGAAATAAAACTACCTGAAAACAGTCAAACTGACTATATATTGGCAGATATTACGCAAAAAGGGAAATTTGAAGTAGTAGATTCTTCAAATGATGAAGTACTTATGACAAATGCTGACATAAAAAGTACTGATGTAAGAAGTACTACAGCATATGTTGGAACTCAAGCCGTATATATGGATATAAATTTCAATGGTGCAGGTACAAAAAAATTTAAAGATATAACTATAAATTATCAAAATACAGTAGCAAATGAAACAGTGGATAACACTACTGATAACACAGTTTCTAATGAAACTACTGAAAATACAACAAATGAAACAACAAATGAGACTACAGGTGATGGAACAAGTGAAACAGAGACAAAAGAAATTGCATTAAATATAGATGGGACAAGCATGATGACTACTACATTTTCAGAAGTTATAGATAATGGAGTATTATCATTAAGTTTGGGTACTGCATCAAGTAGTGATGATTTAAGAATTTTAAAATATCAAGCAGAAAGCTTAGCTGCTATATTAGAAAACGAAGAAATTCCATTACAATATGAAGTAGCAGGAAATATGTATGTGTCTTCAGCAATAGAGCAAAATGACATAAACATACTAATATATATTGGAATTGGTATTGCTGCAATTATGTTTATAGTTCTAATAATAAAATACAAAGCAAAAGGACTAGCAGTAGCATTAAGCTCAATTGGATTTATAGCAGTATATTTATTAATAATTAGATATGCAAATGTGGACTTAGCACTAGAAGGAATATTAGGTATAGGTTTAGTATTTATAATCAACTATGTTTTTGGAATAATGTTATTAAATAGAGTAAAGAAAAATGTAGAAAAATCATTTAAAGATACACTAAATAAATTTAGCTTATCAATGATACCAATCCTAATATTTGCAGTAACATGTTGCTTCTCAGGATGGATGCCAATATTTAGTTTTGGAATGATATTATTCTGGGGACTAATTATAAGTATAATATATAATTTTATAATAACACAGCTATTTATAAAAAATCTTAGCAAGTAAGGAGAATCATTATGAGTAAAAAAAGTAAAATATTATGTGTCATTTTAGCTGTCATATTTATAGCTGCTATAATTTCAACTGCTATTAGAGGACTTAAAGTAGATATAAATTATTCCGAAGGTGTAACAATGGTATTAGACCTAGGGAAAGAATTTGAAACTAAAGACATAAGAGATATTGCAAAAGAAATTTGGTCTGGCAAAGACGTACTAGTTCAAAAAGTAGAAGTATATGATGAATCAGTATCAGTAAAAGTTCCAGAGCTTAATGAAGAACAAATAAACAATTTTGTAACAAAAATAAATGAAAAATATCAACTGGAATTAACATCAGCAGATGTTTCAGTATTATACAACTCAAATGAAAGATTAAGAAATATAGTTAGACCATATGTTATTCCATTAATTATAGCTACTGCATTAATAGTGGTATACTATTCAATAAGATTTAAAGGAGTAAAAGAAATATTAAGTTTATTACTAACACTTATAGCAGTAGAAGGAATAATATATAGTATTCATGCACTATTATTAATGCCAATAAATATATTTACAATGCCTGTTGTTATGATGGCATATGCAGGAGTAGTAATTGGTATAACTATAAAAAGTGAAACAAAGAAAAGAAAAGCTTGAAAATAACAAAAAGATATGTTAAAATAAAAATGTAGTCTAAGAAAAAGCAAAGTATGCACATGAGAAACATATTAAAGAGAGGTACGATGGTGGAAAGTACTATATGTCATATGCAGAAATTTCACTTTGGAGACTCTTTCTTGAAATAGTAGTAGAGAAAGCGCTGGTAACGTTATAACTGAAGAGGTTGATTGATTGAGAAAAATATAATTTCGATGAATTAATAAAATTAGGTGGTACCACGAGCTATTCGTCCTATAAGGATGAATAGCTTTTTTGCAAGGAGGAAAGTATGAAAGAAGAAATTAAAAAAATTGAGGAAAATGCTATTACAGAATTAAATAATTGTAATGAGCTAAAAGAATTAGAAGAACTAAGAGTTAAATACTTAGGAAAAAAGGGAAAATTAACTGCTTTATTAAAAATGATGGGAAGTCTATCTAAAGAAGAAAGACCTGTCATTGGAAGTTTAGTAAATAAAGTAAGAGATGAACTAGAAGAAACAATATCTTCTAAAGAAAAAGTACTAAGAAAACAAGAAATTGAAAAGAAACTAGAGTCTGAAAAAATTGATGTTACTCTACCTTCAAGCAAAATAAGAAGAGGAAGCAAGCATCCTATAAACAGAGTAATTGAAGAAGTAGAAGATTTATTTGTTTCAATGGGATATGATGTTGTATCAGGACCAGAACTAGAAACAGACGAGTATTGTTTTGAAAGACTTAATTTACCTAAAGGACATCCAGCAAGAGACATGCAAGATAGTTTTTACATCACAACAGAATATTTGCTAAGAACTCAAACATCTGCAGTTCAAGCAAGAGCAATGATGGCAAATACTGAAAAATCTCCTATAAGAATAATAGTTCCAGGAAAAACATATAGAAGAGAAGATGACGCAACTCACTCTCATCAATTTAATCAAGTAGAAGGCTTGGTTATAGATGAAAATATTACATTTGCAGACTTAAAAGGAACTTTAGAAGTATTCATGAAGCACATGCTTGGAGAAAATACAAAATTAAGATTTAGACCAAGTTATTTCCCATTTACAGAACCATCTTATGAAGTTGATGTAAGTTGTTTCAAATGTATGGGAAAAGGTTG
>CALXVF010000108.1 GCA_944391895.1 uncultured Clostridia bacterium | reverse complement strand
GAAATAGAAAAATATATACACAACTTAGAAGACATACTAAATTATACAGAAATTTTAGATTCTGCTAATTTAGAAAATTGCTGTGAAACAATTGGAACAAACAAAGATGTAAACGTATTTAGAAAAGATGAAGTAAAAGAATTTAAAGATATAGATGGATTAATGCAAAATGCACCAGACAAAGAAAGAGGAATGTTTAAAATACCAAAAGTAATAAACTAATCGGAGGTAAACAAATGGCAAATTCAAAAATTATAATATTAGAAGGGCCACAAGGAGTTGGAAAAACAACAATAACAGATTATATAAGAAATGCAATACCATATACAAATCTATATAGATTAAGTGGTACAGCAGACACAACCAAAACAGGAAAAGAAAAAGCAAAAATCATGTATGAAGATTTAGTAGATTATATAGAAAAATTACAAAATAAAAGTGTAAATCTACTATTTGATAGAACTTTTTTTACAGAAGAGATATACTGTAGATTAGGATTTAAAGAATATACATTTACAGATGTATATAATAAGCTATTAGATAGATTAGCTAAAATGGATTTTGATATCTACTATATAACTTTATACTTAAGTGATGAAAATGAATTTGCGAAAAGATTAGATAGAGAAGGAAAAGCTAAAGTTAAATATACAGAATTCAATAAACAAAGTAGTGTAAATCAGCAAAATGAATATTTAAAATTAGCAGATGAAATAAAAGAAAAATATAAAAATATAAATGTTATCAAAATAGATAATTGTAGAGACTTAAATGAAGTCAAAAAAGAAATAAAGGAATTATTAGACTGGAAGGAGAAATAGTATGGGTGACATAACCAGACTTACAGTACATGAATTAAAAGACATGCTAGATAAAAAAGAAATTACATCAGAAGAAATTACAAAAGCATATATAGATAGAATAAATGAAAAAGAAAAAGATGTACAAGCTTTTGTTACATTAACTTTAGATGAAGCAGAAGCTAAATCAAAAAAAATAGATGAAGATGGAAGAAATGGAGAATACGCAGGAATTCCAATAGGAATAAAAGATAATCTTTGCACAAAAGGAGTAAAAACAACATGTAGTTCTAAAATGTTAGAGAACTTTGTATCTCCATATGATGCAACAGTAGTAGAAAAATTAAATAATGAAGGAATAGTTAGTCTTGGAAAACTAAATATGGATGAATTTGCGATGGGAAGCTCAACAGAAAACTCTAGCTTTCATATTACAAAGAATCCTTGGAATTTAAGTACAGTACCAGGTGGTTCATCAGGAGGTTCAGCAGCAGCAGTTGCAGCAGATTTAGTACCATGGGCATTAGGAAGTGATACAGGAGGTTCAATTCGTCAGCCAGCATCACTTTGTGGAGTAGTAGGATTAAAACCAACATACGGACTAGTTTCAAGATATGGTTTAGTTGCATTTGCTTCATCTTTAGATCAAGTAGGACCAATTACTAAAGACGTTAAAGATAGCAGTATATTATTAAATATAATTGCAGGACATGATGAAAAAGATAGTACATCACATAAAATGGAAAAAGTAGATTATACAAAAAATCTAGATAAAGACATAAAAGGATTAAAAATTGGAGTACCTAAAGAATTCTTTGGAGAAGGAATAAATGATGAAGTAAAAGAAAAGCTAGAAGAAGCAATAGAAATATATAAATCACTAGGTGCAGAAATAGAAGAATGTTCACTAGATGTTGCTAAATATTCATTAGCAGCTTATTATATAATTGCTTGCGCAGAAGCAAGTTCAAACCTAGGAAGATTTGATGGAATAAGATATGGACATAGAGCAGAAGAATTCAGTTCTTTAAAAGAGCTATATGTTAATTCAAGAACAGAAGGATTTGGAGAAGAAGTAAAAAGAAGAATTATTCTTGGAACTTATGTACTATCTTCAGGATTTTATGATGCATATTATAAAAAAGCTCAAAAAGTAAGAACATTTGTTAAAAATGAATTTGACAAAGTATTTAGTAAATACGATGCTTTATTAACACCAGTATCTCCAACAACTGCATTTAAAATAGGTTCAAAAACAAATAATCCACTAGAAATGTACATGGCAGATATTTGTACGGTATCTGTTAATATAGCTGGTGTGCCAGCAATTTCTTTGCCTGCAGGTGTAGACAAAAATAATTTACCAATAGGTATGCAATTAATAGGCAATAGTTTCGAGGAAGAAAAAATATTAAATGCAGCATATAAATTTGAACAAAAATTAAACTTTAGAGAAAAATATAAACCAGATTTTAGAAAGGAGTAGAATATGGCAAGAGAAGATTACGAAGTAATAATAGGACTAGAAGTTCATGCTGAACTTTCAACAAAAACAAAAATATTCTGCTCATGTAAAACAGACTTTGGAGCAGAACCAAATACACAAATTTGTCCAGTATGTATGGCACTACCAGGAGCGCTTCCAGTACTTAATGAAAAAGTTGTAGAATATGCAGTAAAAGCAGGCTTAGCTACAAATTGTGAAATATCAAAAGACAGTAGAAATGATAGAAAAAATTATTTCTATCCAGACCTACCAAAATCATATCAAATATCTCAAGCAGATAAACCATTGTGCAATCACGGATATATTGAAATAGAAGATGATGATGGAAATACAAAAAAGGTTAGAATATTAAGAATTCATATAGAAGAAGATGCAGGAAAACTAAATCATAATGAATTTGGTGGAGGAAGCTTGGTAGACTTAAATAGGTCAGGAGTTCCACTAATAGAAATAGTATCAGAACCAGATATAAGATCAGTAGGAGAAGCAGATAGATATTTGAAAAAATTAAAATCTATTCTTCAATATATTGATGTATCAGATTGTAAAATGCAAGAAGGTTCACTAAGAGCCGATGTTAACGTTTCTGTTCATAAAAAGGGAGAACCTTTTGGAACACGTACAGAAATGAAAAACATGAACTCATTTAAATCAATAACAAGAGCAATAGAATATGAAAGAGATAGACAGATAGATGAATTAGAAAGAGGAAATGAAATTACTCAAGAAACTCTTAGATGGGATGATTTAGAAGGTAGAACATTTTCAATGAGAAATAAAGAAGATGCTCAAGACTATAGATATTTCCCAGAACCAGATTTAGGAGTAATTGAGTTATCTGATGAATATATTGAAAACATTAGAAAAGAATTACCAGAAATGCCTGAATCAAGAAAAGAAAGATATATGAATGAAATCGGTCTTTCTGAAAAAGATAGTAATAGTATAACATCTTCAAAATTCCTATCAGATTTATTTGAAGAAGCGGGAAAATTATCTGGAAATTATAAAGCAGTATGCAATTGGATAAATTCAGACATTGCAAGAATTTTAAATGAAAAAGAGGAAGATCCTGAGCAAATACCATTTAATGCGGAAGAACTTGCTGAACTTGTAAAATTAATAGATAAAGGAACAATCAGTTCAAGCATTGCTAAAAAAGTATTAGATGAACTATTTGAAAATCCAAGAGACCCAAATAAAATTATAGAAGAAAAAGGTTGGATACAAATTTCAGATGAATCTCAAATAAAAGAAGTTGTACTAAAAGTGCTAGCAGAAAATGAACAATCTGTTTTAGACTATAAAGCTGGAAAAGATAGAGCATTAGGATATTTAGTAGGACAGGCGATGAAACAAACAAAAGGAAAAGCAAATCCAAAAATGCTTAACGAGATGTTTATAGAAGAATTAAAAAAATAAAAAATGAAATATATGTTTATAAAAAAATAAACATATATTTTTTTATAATTTTTTTCACTTTTTGTAATAATTTTGAAAAAAAGAGGAAAAATATTAATATAAATAAAAATATATGAAGAATAAAACGAAAAAACAGTTATATTCAAAGAAAAGATTATTTCCTATAAATACCAGTTTAAAAACTGAATATATGAGCATCATATATAGTGAAAAGGAAATAACTTTTCAATCAAAAACTTTTAGGAGGTGAAACTTAATGAATAACAGTAATTACAAAGCAGTTCCAGAAGCTACAGACGCTCTTAACAAATTTAAATATGAAGTAGCTAATGAAGTTGGAGTATCTTTAAAAGATGGATACAATGGAAATATATCTGCAAGAGATGCTGGTAGAATAGGTGGAAACATGGTTAAGAAATTAATTCAACAAGCTGAATCTCAATTATCTAAATAGGTAGTTTATTAAACTTAACTTTGTGAATTAGAAAAAATAATAAAGAAGAAGGTACTAATTACATATTAGTATCTTCTTTTTACATTGAAGTAAAATTTTTGGTTAGTTTCAAAAGTAAATTCCACTTTTAGCTGAATTTACTATAACAAAAGAAAATTCAGCTATTTCAATGGATTGAAAGCAAATAATTGATTAAAGATAGTTGAAATTTAATGAAAAAATGTAGTATAATATTATTAGTACGAAGAAAATTTAAAATGAGAGCATAGTTAATAAACGACTGGAATAGA
>CALXVF010000107.1 GCA_944391895.1 uncultured Clostridia bacterium | reverse complement strand
GAATTAGAAAAAGTAAGGAAAGCATACGAAAAATGCAAAGAAGATAAAAAAGCACAGTGGATGCTATTTCTGGATGATCCCAATACTGAGGAGGTCAAAGAGATTATGGAAAAAAATGAAGATATAAAAGATGCAGTGGTAACAGTGCATGAAATGAGTGAGGATGAAAAATTAAGAAGATTAGCAGAGCTACGCGAAAAAGCAATAATGGATGAAAAAGCTATAAGAAGAGCTGGCTATAAACGTGGAATGGAAGATGGAATGGAAGCTGGAAGGGCAGAAGGAATGAAGGAAGGTATGGAAACTGGCAAAGCCCTAGGTGAAAAAAATGAAAAAATAAAAATGGCAAAAAAGCTTAAAGAAATGGGAATGAAAATAGAAGATATAGTAAAAGTCACTGATTTATCTGAAGAAGAAATTGAAAAAATATAAATTGCATATTGATTAATATGAAAAATTAATATAAAATTATTTCATATTAATAAAAGGAGAAAACATATGAAAAACGCTAAAAGCCTTGAGGCTGTATATATATATATATATATATCATAGGATTTAATAAAATAAACATAATTAGACATAGAGAAGCTATGTATTTTAGGCGAACGTAAAAATTGCGTAAAATATATAGCTTTTTTGTGTGAAAAGAATATGATGGAGGAATATATAATGATTAAAGCAAAACAAGATAAAAAAATTATACTAGTAATATTAGCAATAGTATTAGTGGGAATAATACTGGCAAGTATAGTGACAAGAAATATAGTATTAAAAGAAGAAATGACAGAAGCAAGTAGGCTTGCAGGAGCAAATCAAAACTCCGAATTAATAGCAAATAATATAAAGAAGGGAATAACCATAGGAGGAATCACTGGAAAATTAGAAGTTTTAGATACATCAGATGCAACAGCAAAAGCAGAAGACATTGCTAATGGAAAAACTGCTTATGCAAGGGGAGAAAAAATTATTGGAAAAGGAGAACCAAGTGTAACTGATTTAGCAACTATTAATGATGTAGTAGAAGAAAATACAAAGGCAAAAGATAGTTTGGGAAATAAAATAATAATACCCGCAGGATTTAAAGTTATAAATCCTACAAACAATGTAGAGGATGGAATAATTATAGAAGATGTTAGTGCAGGAAATGATGAAACGCAGGGAAGTCAATTTGTTTGGGTGCCAGTCGGAAAAATAAATACAAAAAACGGGATTCAACATATAACACTTGGAAGATATCAATTTGATAATGATGGAATTGAAATAGTAGGGCAAGTGGCCGGAAGTTGTAAGTATGAAATTAAAATATATGATTCTACGACATACTATCAAGAATTAGTAACAACTACATCATCAACAATTACAAAGGCTAAAGATATACAAGATTTTATAAACAAGGTTATATCAAGTGGAGGATATTATATTGGTAGATATGAAGCTGGAGATGCACGAGCAATAAATACAGCAAGAAAATCTACTACAAGTGATTCTAATCCTATTGTATGTAAAGAAGGCGTTTATCCATATAATTATATAACTCAGAAACAAATTGCTAATTTATGTAGAAACATGTATAAAAGTGATAATTTTACTAGCGATTTAATAAATAGTTATGCTTGGGATACTGCAATAATGTTTATTCAAACATGTAGTGGAGATAAAGACTATTCAATTCAAGGACCATTAACAATTCAAGGAATAATGAAATGTGGTCAATCAACAAGTGGAACAATCAAAGATGAAAGATGCAATATATATGATATGGCGGGAAATACATGTGAAATTTCTACAGAATATTGTTCAGAAGACTCTTTCGTTGCTAGAGGGGCATATAATTATGCAGACTTACCTAATGAGACTAATACTCGTTGGAATAGTAATGGCAACAGTCAATATGATTCAGGTAGACCTATTCTATATTTGTAATCTTTACTATAATAAAGTGTCTTTGTAAAAAGTTAACAAATAAGTCCTATTGCCTTTTTAGCCAAAATGATATATACTTTTAGAAAAATGGGGGTATATCATGAGTAAAGAAAAAGGAATGGGACTTATTTCAATTTTTTTAGTAATAATTATAATTATAGGTCTAGGTGTTTTAGCATATTTCTTTATAAAAAATAGTGCTAATGAAAATAGAATTGTAGATATTGAAGCTAATATGTTATTAATACAGGGAAAATGCAAGGTACTTCAAGAGACGAGCAAAGTAAATAATAATACAGATAATTTAAAAGGAAGGAAACTTTCAGAAATGGGAGAAGACAGCATTATTTCAGAATTTTTAACAAAAGAAATTGTACCAGGAGATAAATTAGATCAATATTATGCACTTAGTAACGATGATTTAAGTGCAATGGGATTAGATATTCAAAACGAAGAAAATTCATATTATATAGTAAATTATGAAGAAAATACAGTATTTATTACTGGTGGATATACAAACACTGAGACAAATGAGGTTGTATATAAATTAGAGCAATAAGAGGATATTATGAAAGAAAAAGAAATAGAGAGACTAACAAATTTAAAAAAATATGAAGAAAATTTATATAATGAAGGATTAAAATATATTTGTGGGATTGACGAAGCAGGAAGAGGACCTTTAGCTGGTCCAGTAGTAGTTGGAGCTGTTGTAATGCCTAGAGATTCAATGCTAGAGTTCATGAATGATTCTAAAAAAGTAACAGAAAAAAGAAGAGAGTTGTTGTATGAAGAGATCATTAATACTTCTCTTGCTTATGGTATAGGAATAATTTCGCAAGAAGAAATAGATAAAATAAATATACTAAATGCAACTAAAAAAGGATTACATGAAGCATTAGGACAAGTTATAGAAAAATTGAAACAAAAACCAGACATTATAATAGTAGATGCTTTAAGAGAAATAGACACATTTGGAATAACGTATGAGTCTATTATAAAAGGAGATGCCACTTGTTATTCAATTTCAGCAGCGTCAATACTAGCAAAAGTAACAAGGGATAGAATTATGGCAGAATGGGATAAAATATATCCACAATATGGATTTGCAGCACATAAAGGTTATGGAACTGCTAAACATATACAAGCAATAAAAGAATATGGACCATGTCCATTACATAGGAAAAGTTTTATCACACATTTTGTGTAGAAAGTGTGGAAAGAAAGGTAGGAAAAATGAACATATTAGACATTATAGCTAAAAAAAGAGATAAAGGAAAATTAACAAAAGAAGAAATAGAATTTTTTGTAAAAGGATATACAGAAAATAGTATTACAGATTATCAAGCAGCAGCATTAGTTATGGCAATATATATTAATGGAATGAATGAAAGAGAAATAACAGATTTAACACTTGCAATGGCATACTCAGGAGATGTATTAGATTTATCTTCTTTAGGAGAAGTTGTAGATAAACATAGTACAGGAGGTGTAGGAGACAAAATTACTCTAATATTAATGCCGATTGTTGCTTCATTGGGAATTCCAGTAGCTAAAATGTCTGGAAGAGGTCTTGGATTTACTGGTGGAACAGTAGATAAATTAGAATCAATACCAGGCTATATAACAGGTGTTAAGGTAGAAGATTTTATAGAAAATGTTAAGAAAATAGGAATAAGTTTAATAGGACAAACTTTAAATTTAGCACCAGCAGATAAAAAACTATATGCTTTAAGAGATACAATAAGCTGTACAGAAAGTATACCTCTTATAGCTTCAAGTATTATGAGTAAGAAAATAGCATCAGGAGCTAATAAAATAGTAATCGATGTTACATGTGGAAGCGGAGCATTCATGAAAAACATAGATGAAGCAAAAGAATTAGCAAGAGTTATGACAAAAATAGGAGAATTAGCCGGAAAAGAAACAAAATGCGTTATTACTGACATGAATGAACCAGTAGGATATGCTGTAGGAAATACTTTAGAAGTAATTGAAGCAATTGAAGTGCTAAAAGGGAATATAATGCCTGAAGATGTAAAAAATATTATCACAGAATTAGGCGGAAATATGTTGCTATTAGCTAATAAAGTTTCAAGTTTAGAAGAAGGAAAAAATAAAATATTAGAAAATATATCAAATGGTAAAGCATATAACAAATTCTTAGAATTAGTAAAAAATCAAGGTGGAGATATATCATATATTGAAGACACAAATAAATTTGAAAAAGCAAAATACATAGAACCAATAATAGCTGAAAAAGACGGAAAAATAATAAAACTAGATGCGTATACAGTAGGAAAGATGTCAGTTTACTTAGGTGCTGGTAGAATAAGAAAAGAAGATGATATAGATAAATCTGTAGGATTTGTATTTAATAAAAAGGTAGGAGCAAAGGTTACTAAAGGAGAAATTTTAGGATATATTCATGCAAATAATGAGGATAAAGTAAAAGAATTATTGAGGCAAGAAATTTTTACAATAGGATAATATGTATATTAAAGAAAGGATAAAAATATGAATGAAGAAAATTTATCTAATACAATAGTTGTAAAAAGAGATGGAAAAA
>CALXVF010000106.1 GCA_944391895.1 uncultured Clostridia bacterium | reverse complement strand
TAAAAAAAGAAGGAAGCAAAGAAATATATGATTTAGCTATTTCATTAGATTGTGCCACTTTAAAACTTTTAAATGGGTGGTCAAACTATTTTGAAGATGCTAAATTTAGAGTAGTTATAGACCATCATAGTACAAATGCAATGTATGGAGATTTAAATTATGTTGATTTAAGTGCACCAGCTTGTAGCCAGGTATTATATTCTCTATTTAACTATTATAATGTTGAAATAACACCAGAAATAGGAACTTGTCTTATGACAGGAATTATTACGGATACTGGAGGATTTCAATATTCAGGAGTATCAAGAGAAACGTTTGAAATAGCAGCAGACCTTTTAGATTCAGGAGTAAATATATCAAGAATATATAAAAAGGTATTTTCTACACATACAAAAGGAAACTTTGCTTTAAGAAAAATAGCACTAGATAGAATGGAATTAGTAGAAGATGGCAAAGTTTCATTTACTTACATAACTAGAGAAGATGAAGAAAATGTAAATGCTGAAACAGGAGATTATGAAGGAATTGTTGATGAAGGCAGAAATATTGAAGGAGTAGAAGTAGCTATATTTCTTCATGAAGTTAAAGACGGATTCAAGGTTTCAACTAGAGCAAATGAATATGTAAATGTTTCAGATGTATGCTTGATGTTTGGTGGCGGAGGTCATCCAAGAGCAGCTGGAGCAACAATGCAAGGAACACCTGAACAAATAAAAGAAAAGTTAATTAAAGAAATTAGACTTCAACTAAAATAATTTATATGATATAATATGTCATAGGAGATGATAATAATGTCTAATAAAATATATTCAATTGAAGAAATAAAGAAAAAAACAAAGAAAACTTTGAAAAAATATGAAGTAAAAAAAGCAATATTGTTTGGTTCATATGCTAAAAATGAACCAACGTCAACAAGTGACATAGATATAGTGGTTGATAGCCAAGGAAAGCTAATAAATATTAACTTCTATGGACTTTTAGAAGAATTATCTGAAGATTTAGATAAGAATGTAGATTTAATAGAAATTTCTGAAATAAAAGAAAACAGCCCGATTTATAAAAGTATACAAGAGGAAGGGGTTGTTTTGTATGAAGAGTAAAGATAGAATAATAATTCAAAAAATTATTTCATATATTAATGATATAGAAACTTATATTGATGGCATTGATGCTATGAAATTTTTAGATGATAAAAAGACAATTACTGCTTGTGCTTTTACTGTATCTCAAATAGGAGAACTTTCAAAAGAGATATCAGAGGAAACTCAAAACAAATATAGAGATATTCCATGGAAAAGTATTAAAGGAATGAGAAATAAAATAGTACATGATTACGAAAGCGTTGATTTGTCTGTATTATGGGCAACTATAAAAGAAAGTTTACCAGAGTTGAAAAATAAATTAAAAGAAATCTTAATTAAACAAGATTAAATAAGTTTTGCATTGCAAAACTTATTTATCATATAGAGGGAAAATAATGAATGGTATAATAGTAGTAGATAAGAAAAAAGGAAATACTTCATTTGACGAGATTAGAGAAATTAGAAAAAAATATAATACAAAGAAAGTGGGACATATTGGAACATTAGACCCAATGGCTACAGGAGTTTTACCAATATTAATAGGAGAAGCAACAAAATTATCAGATTACTTAATGGGACATGACAAAGAATATGTAGCAACATTAAAATTAGGACAAAAAATGGATACAGGAGATAGTGAAGGAAGTATAGTTTTAGAAAAGCCTATACCTATTTTGTCAGAAGAAAAAATAAAAGAAGTTCTTTCAAGTTTCTTGGGAAAAAGCAATCAAATACCTCCAATGTATTCTGCTATCAAAGTAAATGGAAAAAAACTTTATGAATTAGCCAGAGAAGGAAAAGAAATAGAAAGAGAAGCAAGAGAAATAGAAATTTATGCTATAGAATTAATAAAAATAAAAGAAGAAGATAATATAGTAAAAGAAATAGAATTTAAGGTTAATTGTTCAAAAGGGACATATATACGAGTACTTTGCGAAGACATAGCCAAAAAACTAGGTACTTGTGGATATATGTCAGAATTAAGAAGAACAAGAGTCGGTAATTTTACATTAAAAGATACAAACAAATTGCTAACAATAGAAGAAGTTATGAAAGATAAAGATACATACTCATTGAAAGAAAATGAACTTAAAAAACTACTAAACGGAGTAAAAATACAAACAGTTCTAAAAGATGGACTTGTAAGAATATATAACAACCATGATTTTATTGGAATAGGAGAAGTAAAAAATAATATTTTAAAAAGAAAAATAATAGTGAATAGTTAATGATACAATAAAAGCTCTCGGTTCTCCGAGAGCTTATTAAAAATAATTTTTTTAAGGGAGATATAACATCATAAATACTAGACCCCGCATTAGCCGTAAGATGAGAGAAATTTTAAGAGCCTGTTTTCACAGGTGGGTGTCTTGTTGAATGCTAATGGGTTTCTCACTTAAAAAGTGAGCATACACGCCACATCCAAAGGCGGACTCCCTTTAATCTAAATGTTGGTTCTAAAATTCCAGTCTACACGAACTACGCAGGAATATTTAAAATTATATATCTGTATCTATAGATTATCACACTTTTATAAAAAAAGCAATAGAGACAAAAAAATTATATTATAAAGGAATGTTTTATTGTTAAATAAATAAATTTATGATATAGTGTAACTGGTAGATTGAAAAAAGGAGGTAACATATGAAGAAAAAAACGTTAATAATAGACGAAAACAAAAAGCAGAGCAATATACCTGTTAAATTAATAGTAACCATTGCATTAATAATATTATGTATAGTAATGATAGTATACACAGTAAAAATTTATGTTGTAAATGAAAAATTTGCAGATAGCGTATCAGAAATAGCAAGGCTAAATTCAAAAACAGTATTTAGTATAGATAGAATATACTTATACAGTAGTGCAGATGCAAATAGTAATGAAACAAATAAACCAATATGGGACTTAGATATATTTCAATTTACAGATATAGCATTATATATTAATAATAGAGATGAATCAGGTGTAACCTATGAAAATACAATAAAAACGCTAACTATAGACAATGTTAAATTTAATGGATTAGAAACAGGAAATCCTAAATTATATTACAAAAATGTAAATGATTTTGCAAAACTAGATATAAATGAAGAAAATGAAATAAAAGATAGTAAGGAATTTAACATTGTAAATTCAGGAGATGCAGATTATACAAAACCTGTATTATATAGTAATTGTCAAAATCCAATTACGCTAGAATATGTTAATTCCGAAATGAAAGAAAATACAACAATTTCAGATATCTCACAACCATTAACTTATGATGGAAGTTTGTTACAAAAGAGCGGAATATCATTAAATAGTATTAAATGTAATTTATCATTTAGGGTAACTATTGTAAATAATTATAATCAAAAATTTGTGGCAACTGTGTATATAGATATTCCTTTAGAAGATAGTTTTACTAATGAAAGTATTTATAATGGAAGCATTGTAAAGAATATGGAAAATACAAATATTGTAAAATTTATTAGAGTGGAGTGATAGTATGACTATTAAAGAATTATGTAATTTCGCAAAAGATAAAATAGGATATTTAGATGCCAAAATCCTAATGACCCATCTTTTAAATAAAGATATACAATATATTATATCTAATGCAGATGAAGAACTAAGTGAGGAGCAAGAGAATAAGTATTTAGAAGAAGTTAAAAAGATTGAAAAAGGCTATCCGTTGCAGTATGTAACGAATAAGCAGGAATTTATGAGACTAAAATTTTTCGTAAATGATAATGTCTTAATTCCTCAACCGGATACAGAAGTATTGGTTGAAGAAGCAATGGAACGTGCAGAAAAAATTAAAAATTGCAAGATATTAGATTTATGTACAGGAAGCGGAGCTATTGCTATAGCTTTGAAAAAATATGTACCAGATGCAACTATATATGCATCAGATATAAGTGGTGGTGCATTAGAAGTAGCTAGAAAAAATGCAAAAATACATAAAGTAGGCATAAATTTTATAGAATCAGATATGTTTGAAAAAATAGAGGACAAATTTGATATTATTGTATCAAATCCTCCATATATAAAAACAGAGGTTATACCAACACTATCAAAAGATGTTCAAAACGAGCCTAAAATAGCGCTAGATGGCGGAGAAGATGGTATGAGATTCTATAGAATCATAAGAAAAAATATAGAAAAATACTTAAAAGAAGATGGAACATTGCTTATGGAAATAGGCTATGACCAAGCAAAAGAAATTCAAGAAATTTTTGAAGGAAGCATTTGCATAAAAGATTATGTAGGTTTCGATAGGGTGGTAGTATGGAAACATTCTCAAAAAAGGTAAAAGAAGAATTAAGTATGTTACATAATTTATCAGATAAAAATTTGGTTAAATGTGAGCTGCAAGGATATTTGCTTACTACAGATTCAAATAAATTTGTAACTGAAAGTGAATATAATATAAATAGATTTAGTAAACTTCT
>CALXVF010000105.1 GCA_944391895.1 uncultured Clostridia bacterium | reverse complement strand
TTTGGTTTTGATGTTCATCAAGGATATGGTCTTACTGAAACAGCCCCTGTTATTGCAGGTGAAAATAGCTTTTATAAAAAAACTGGTTCAGTTGGCTTCCCTCTTCCAACAATTGAAATAAAAATAGATAATCCAGATGCAAACGGAATTGGTGAAATTATCACAAAAACTCCAGCTATAATGCTTGGATATTACAAAAACGAAGAAGCAACTAAGGAAGTATTGAAAGATGGATATTTCTATACTGGAGACTTAGGATATATAGATAATGATGGATTTCTTTTTGTAACTGGTAGAAAAAAAGATATGATAGTTTTAAAAAATGGTAAGAAAATCTTTCCAGAAGAACTAGAAATATTAATTAATAAACTTCCATATGTGACTGAAAGTATGGTATTTGGATTACTAGATGATTCTAAATTAGATAGAAACACAGATGTAACTCTTTGTGCCAAAATTATATATGACGAAGAAGAATTAAAGAAAGCATTTCCTGGTATTAAAGACAATGAATATTGTGATAAAATTTGGAATGATATAAAAACAAAAATTAATAAACAAATGCCAGCTTATAAGTATATTAGACAAATTATAATTTCTTCAGATCCTCTTATAAAAACAACTACTCAAAAAATTAAGAGAAACGAGGAAATGAAGAAAATCACAAAAACTTGTAAGCCTTCAAAAAAGTAATAGATATTTTTGAATAATTTTAAAATAAAAGATTGTATGATTAGATTTTGCAGTTTCGCGTAAGCGTTCAAACAAGCTGGAAGGATTCCAGCGCTGTGCGTTTGGAGCTGCTTGCAGCGACAGCAAGAAACAAAAAAATCTAAATCATACAATCTTTTTAATTATGCAATTATCTACCTAAAATATGTTTTCTTGTAATTTCTAATAATCCAAGTTTAGTAAATTCTAATACCTGTACTTTTGACCTATCATTTTTAAAACATTCTATAATATAATTTCTTACCTTTTCCCTATCTTCTTCATTTTCCATATCTATATAATCTATTATAATAATTCCACCTATGTCACGTAATCTAATTTGTTTAGCTATCTCTTCTGTAGCTTCCATATTAACTTTTAATACAGTTTTTTCCAAGTCTCTTTTTCCTGTAAATTTAGCGGAATTCACATCTATAGCAGTTAAGGCTTCTGTGCAATCAATAGTTATAAAACCACCACATTTAAGCCATAACTTTCTATTCAGATTCATATGTTTTTGAGATTCAAATTTTTCTAAAGGATTATCTACAATTTCTATTTTATCTTTTAAATCTATGTACTTATCTTTTAATGTTTTCTCATTAGTATATATTTTCTCTAAATTATTCTCTGCTAAATCAGTAATAATTTTTCCTGTAATTCCAGAATTATTAAAAACTTGCACTGGCGCTATTTTCTTATTTTTTATGTTTTCTACATTTGCTAATATTGACTTCCACATATTGATTAATATATTTATTTCATCTACTATTTCTTGCTCGTGTCTTCCTTCAGCAACAGTCCTTATAATTGCTCCATATTCTTCTGTCAAATTATTTTTTACTATTTCTTTTAATCTTTTTTCTTCCTGTTTATTTTCTATTTTTTGAGATATAGTAATAAATTTTGAACAAGGTAATAGTATTATAAATCTACCATACAACTTAATATCTGTAGTAACTCTTGGTCCTTTTTGTTTATTGCAATCTCTTTTTACTTGAACTAATATTTCGTCTCCTGATTTTACAATTTTTGAAATATCCATTTTAGATGTATCTTCAAATACATTGCCAGTCACATCACTTGCTTTTGGAATTAAATCTTTTATATGTACTAAGGCATTTTTATCTTCTCCAAGGTCTATAAAAGCAGATTGCATCCCAGGCATTATATTCTTAACTTTTCCTAAATATATATTACCTTCTAATCTTTCCTCATCTAAATTTTCATTATATATTTCAACAACATTTCCATCTTGTACAACCACAATATTAGTTATATTCTCATCATAATTTTTATTAATTAATATATTATACATTTCCACCTCTTTTTAATTAAACTTATTCATTGCCACATCTATACCATTTTTTAAAATTTCTGGAATTGATAAACATGCTTTTTCTATTGAAGGTATCAATGTTTCATAAGTTTTATCATCTAATTTTCCTATAACATGAGCTATTAGTAATTCTTTAAATTCTGGCTTTCCTGTCCCTATTCTAATATGTACGAAGTCTCCTTTTCCTAAAAACTCAATTACAGATTTCATTCCATTATGAGTGCCTGCTCCACCCTTTTTTCTAAGTTTTAAGGCTCCAACATCTAAGTCTATATCATCATAAATTATTATTATATTTTCTAATTGAATTTTATAATAATCTTTTGCCTTAATAACACTTTTGCCACTTTCATTCATATATGTTTGTGGTTTTAATAAAAGTACTTTTTCACCTTCTATTTCTCCAATACCATATAATCCCTCAAAGCCTTTTTTATTAACTGGAATATTATATTTTTCAGATAACATATTAATAACATCAAATCCCATGTTATGTCTTGTTTTACTATATTCTGGTTCTGGATTTCCTAATCCTACAATTAGATACATAATTTCTCCTTATTCTATAACATTATTTTCACAGGCTCTTACTAATCTATTCATTATGCTTAAGCCTAATCCTTCTTTTTCTACACCTTCTATAACTGCTAAATCTACATTTTCTTTATCCACTTTTCTTAATGCAGAAAAAATATTTCTTGCAACTTCTTCTAAGTTATATTTGCTTCCAACATCTATATATTTTTTTGCCTTTATTAAGTCTCTATCCTCTTTAAATCCAATAACGCAGGCATTTTCATCTTCTAACAATATTTCATTTATCTTAGCTATTTGATTTTCCGATTTAGATACTAATACACATTTAGTTTTTGGTGCATAATGTCTATATTTCATACCTGGACTTTCTACTTTTTCGTTTTCTTCTACCTTTTTAAATAAGTTAGCACTTAATCTTACATTTCCACATACTTTTCTTATATCTTCTTCTGTTATATACCCTGGTCTAAGTATTGTAGGCACATTATCTATTACTTTTACAACAGTTGATTCTATTCCTATTTTACATTCTCCACCGTCAATAATGCAATCTACATTATCTTTTAGTTCTTCAAATATGTCTTCTATACAAGTTCCACTAGGCTTTCCTGAAATATTTGCACTTGGTGCCGCAAGTGGAATTTGTGATTTCTTTATTATTTCATGAATTATACTATTAGATGGCATTCTAATGCCTATTGTTGGATTTTTTGCTGATGCAGTATCACATATTACATCATTTTTTTCTAAAATTAAAGTAAAGGGTCCCGGCATAAATGCATTTATTAGTTTTTCTTCTATATCTGATACATTTTTAACTAATCTTATTATCATTTCTTTATCTGATACATGCACAATTAATGGATTATCTTGTGCTCTTCCTTTTGCGATAAATATTTTTTTACACGCTTCATCAGATAAAGCACTAGCAGCTATCCCATAAACTGTTTCTGTTGGTACTAAAACTAATCTATCAGATTTTATAATTTCTATAACCTTTTCTAATTCTTCGTCTTTTATTTTCTCTTTCCAGTCAAATTTATACTTCATTGTTCTCTTCTTTCTATGCAGGATATTTAATACTCCTATATTCTATTTTTAATAATATCTTCAATACACTATCATTCAATGGATACATTCTGTGAAGTCCTGCCAAGTCTAAGTTCTTACTTTGATTTACTTTATTATCTGTCAAATTTTGTATAATACCATTTTTCCACAAGTATTCTTGCTCTTCTTCAGTAAATTTTCCGCAAGGATATGTAAATATATTTGGAATATCATGTCCCAGCTCTTTTTCTATTTGATCAATTGAAGTATTTACATCTTCTAACAAATCTTCTTTTGAATATGTATCATAGTTATCATGTTTTAAACTATGTGAATATATTTTTACGATTCCACTTTTGTCCATTTCTCTGGCATTATCCCAAGTATAATATCCATCTAACCCTGCACAATAATTAATCATAAAACTAGTTATAGGAATATTATGCTCTTTTGCAAATGGATAAGCATATTGATATACCCCATCAAAGCCATCATCAAAAGCAATCAAAAAACTTTTTTTATATATTTCTTTTTCTCCATTTTTATATGCTATTAAATCTTCATAACTTATAGGTTTATATCCCAATTTCATTAGCCCTGTTATTTGTTTTTCAAATGTTTCTTTTGGAGTTTGCATATAATCATATTCTACTTCTGATTCATTTTCTACAATATCGTGATAAACTAAAATTGGAATTTTTAGATTTTTTTCATTAATACCATACTTATTATCTATTGTTAGTCTATCATAAGCTACAAACCCTATTATAAACGTTAAAATAACTGCTATTATGATTATTATTATTTTTGTTACTTTTTTCATTATTTTTCATTCCTTTTACTTAATTCATCTAATATATCTTGTCTATTTTTATTTCCAACATAGTAATATGAATTTCCAGCCATCCTTGGATTAAACTGACATATTGATTTATACTCACAATATGTGCAAGGTGT
>CALXVF010000104.1 GCA_944391895.1 uncultured Clostridia bacterium | reverse complement strand
TGTAACTAAAGAAAAAGACGAAATAATTGTATTTGGATTTCTAAGAAATGCTTGTATGAATAAAAACAATAGTATATTTGGCAATAATAATTTAAATTCAAATAATAATACCTTTGAAAATACAATAACAATGAAAGAACTAAAAAAATATATAGAAGCAAATACTTCACGAGTATTAACATTAAAATCTGCATTAGATGCAAATATAAAGAAAGAACTATTAGATAAAAAGCTATTAGATAATAATGGAATAAAGAAAAGAAGCAAATTAATATCAAATAGTATACTTTGGTTTTGTATAATGTTCTTTGGATATATGTTTTTAGATTATCAAGAAATAATTACAGAAAGTATAAATAGTATAGGAATACCATGGTTTGTAATTGTAATCATGATTATATTAGTAATAATAGACTTAATTACAGGTAGTATCGCGAAAAACAGAATTAGTGTATATACTCAAGAAGGAGTAGATGAACAAGATAAATGGGAAGCATTTAAAAAATATATGGAAGACTTTTCATTACTTAATGAAAAAGATATACCAGATTTAGTATTATGGGAAAAATTCTTAGTTTATGCTACTGCTTTTGGAATATCAGAAAAAGTAATAAAACAACTTAAAGTAGTATATCCTGATTATGATAATTTAGACTATTCAATATATCCAAATATGTATATATTTATGCATATGGATTTTGCAAGAAGCTTTAATTCTGTAAGCAATTCAATGTCATCAACATTCTCGTCAGGCTCTGGCGGAGGCGGTGGATTCTCCGGTGGAGGTGGACGGCGGCGGAGGCCGGCGGTGGTGGAGGCGGAAGATAAGCCTCAAATCAACCAAGTAAATCAACCAAGTGGGACGCCTCTTTTTGGTCGAAGAATTAAGTTAAAAAACGCGGAACATATAGTAATACTGCGAAAAAACTTAATACTAGACTGAAATATTATATTTATAAAGGGTGTCCCCTTTGGTCGAGAAGGGTGTCCCTTTTGATCGCTTTTTATTAAAATCAAAAAAACTATTGTGAAATTGACATAACGATGATATAATATATACATTATGAAAGTACATTTTTTTACATTAGGTTGCAAAGTAAATATATATGAAACTGGAGCAATGGAAGAGCAATTTTTGAAACATGGATACGAGTTAACTGAAGGAATCGCAGATATCTATGTTATAAATACATGTAGTGTTACTAACATTGCAGAAAGAAAATCCAGACAAATGTTAAGAAGAGCCAAGGAGTTAAACCCAAAGGCTATTATTGTCGCGTGCGGATGTTATGCACAAGTAGCAAGTAGTGAAATTGCAAATATTCCAGAAGTAGATATAATTATAGGAAATAATGAAAAAACAAACATTGTAAATATAATAGAAGATTATAAAAAGAATAAAGAAAGAGAAGCTTTAATTGGTGATGTAATGCATCAAAACGACTTTGTGGATTTTGGAATAACAACATATACAGAATTAAATAGAGCAGTTATAAAAGTGCAAGATGGTTGTGATAGATTTTGCTCATATTGTATAATTCCATATGCTAGGGGAAAAGTAAGAAGCAGAGTTCCTGAAAATATACTAGAAGAAATAAAGAAAATTGCGCAAAAAGGAATTAAAGAAGTTGTAATAACAGGAATACACTTAGCCTCTTATGGAAAAGACTTTAAAAATGAAGAAGTAAAAGAATACAGAAAAAAATATGGTTATGATGAGCAATATGATGAATTCAATCCAAAAGATGATTTACAATCAGGAGGATTTAGATTAATTGAACTACTAGAGCAAATTAATAAAATAGATGGAATTGAAAGAATAAGATTAGGCTCATTAGAACCAAAACTAATAACAGAAAATTTCATACATAGACTTACTAAAATAGAAAAGATATGTCCACATTTTCATTTATCACTTCAAAGTGGATGTGATAAAACTTTAAAAGATATGAATAGAAGATATACAACTGCGGAATTTAGGAGTTCAATTAATTTGATAAGAAAATATTATAAAGATGTATCACTTACAACAGACATAATAGTAGGATTTCCGGGAGAAACCGATAATGATTTCGAAGAAACATATAAATTCTTAAAAGAAATTAAGTTTTATAAAATGCACATTTTTAAGTATTCTCCTAAAAAAGGTACAGTAGCAGCAAAAATGTCTAATCAAATAGATGGGAAAATAAAAGAAGAAAGAAGTAAAAAACTTATTGAATTATCTGATAAAAATGAGGAAGAATATAACAGAGAAACTATAGGAAAGACAGTAAATGTTCTTTTTGAAGAAAAAGTTGGAGAATATTATAAGGGTCACACAACAAATTATATAACTGTAAATGCTAAATCAGAAGAAAACGTAATTGATAAAATAAAAGAAGTAAAAATAGAAGATACATACAAAAAAATAGAAACATTAGGAAAAATTATAAATTAATATTTTACAAATAAATAATATATGGTATAATAATGCCGAAAATATGGAAAAATAAAACAAAATAAAGGAATGATAGGATGAAAGCAATAGAAATAAGAAATAAATATTTAAAATTTTTTGAAAAACATGGACATAAAGTAATACCAAGTAGTCCATTAATACCAGAAAATGACCCATCTGTATTATTTACAACAGCTGGAATGCAACCATTAGTTCCATATCTTCTTGGACAAAAACATCCAGAAGGAACAAGGCTTACAGATTATCAAAAATGTGTTAGAACAAACGATATAGATGAAGTAGGAGACAATAGACATTTAACATTTTTTGAGATGCTAGGAAATTGGTCATTAGGGGATTACTTCAAAGAAGAGTCAATTCAAATGAGCTATGATTTTTTGACTACAGAATTGGGAATTCCGGCTGAAAAAATATATGTTACATGTTTTGCAGGAGATGAAGATTGTCCAAAAGATGAACTTACTGCCTCATGCTGGGAAAAAGCAGGTATTTCAAAAGATAGAATATATTTCTATGGAAAAGAAGATAATTGGTGGATTGCAGGAGAAGAGGGACCATGTGGACCAGATACAGAAATGTTTTATGATACAGGAAAGCCAAAATGTTCACCTGATTGTCAGCCATCTTGTGATTGCGGAAAATATGTAGAAATATGGAATAATGTTTTTATGGAATATTATAAAAAAGATGGTAAATATACTAAACTTATACAAAAAAATGTAGATACAGGACTTGGGCTAGAAAGAATGACTATGCTTCTTCAAGGAAAAGAAACACCTTTTGATACAGAATTATTTAAGGGGGTAATGGACAAACTAAAAGAACTAGCAAAAGTAGATGACATAGCAAGTATAAGAATTGTGGCAGAACATATGCGTTCAAGTATGATGATAATAGCAGATGGAGGAAGACCATCAAATATAGATAGAGGTTATATTTTAAGAAGATTAATACGTAGAATGACAAGACATTTAAATAAATTACAAATTGACTTAAATGAACTTCCAAACCTACTAGACTTAAATATAGATATTTTGAAAGAAATGTATCCAGAATTAAATGAGCATAGACAAGAAATAAAAGAAGTTATTACTACAGAAAAAGACAAATTCATGAAAACTTTAAATAATGGTGAAAGAGAATTTAATAAGGTAATAAATAGACTAAAATCTCAAGGAATAAATAAAATTGATGGAAAAACAATATTTAACTTATATGAAACTTATGGATTCCCACCGGAGGTTACAAAGGATTTAGCAACAGAAAATGGATTTAGTGTAGACCTAAGTGAAGTAGATAAATTATTTAAAGAACATCAAGAAAAATCAAGAATGGGAAGTGACCAAAAATTTAAAGGGGGATTAGCAGAGCAAAATGATAAAACAATAGCTTATCATACAGCAACACACCTTTTAAATGCTGCACTAAAAAAAGTTGTGGGTGAAAATTCACATCAAAGAGGTTCAAATATTACTGCAGAAAGGATGAGATTTGACTTTAATTGTGACCATAAATTGACTGATGAAGAAAAACAAAAAGTTGAAGAAATAGTAAATGAATGGATAAAAGAAGATTTACCTGTTACAGTTGAAACAATGAAAAAAGAGGATGCATTAAAATCTGGAGCAGAATGTATGTTTATTGAAAAATATCCAGATGAAGTAACGGTTTATACAATAGGAAATGTTTCAAAAGAACTTTGTGGAGGACCCCATGTAAAACATACTGGAGAATTAGGACATTTTAAAATAGTAAAAGAGGAAGCAAGCTCACAAGGTGTAAGAAGAATAAAAGCTATATTGGAGGATAAATGAATGGAAGATTGTGTATTTTGTAAAATCATAAAAGGAGAAATACCTTCAAAAAAAGTATATGAAGATGATGAGATATTAGCTTTCTATGACATAAATCCAATAGCAAAGGTTCATGTATTAGTCATACCAAAAATTCATATAGAAAGTCTTTTAGAACTTAAAGATGAACACAAATATTTATTATTTAATATATTTGAAAAAATAAATGAAGTTGCAGAAATGGTAGGTGTAGATAAGACAGGATTTAGAGTTATATCAAATGTTGGAAAAGATGCAGGACAAGCTGTAAAACACTTACACTTTCATATCTTAGGAGGAGAAACACTTCCTACAAGATAAAACTT
>CALXVF010000103.1 GCA_944391895.1 uncultured Clostridia bacterium | reverse complement strand
GGAATCGAACCGGGACGGATTATTAGTCCGCAGGATTTTAAGTCCTGTGCGTCTACCAGTTCCGCCATATCTGCATATTTTTATATTTTCTTGCGACATGTATTATTATAATACTAAAGTCTTGTTCTTGTCAAGTATATTTTCGCAATATTTTACAATAATTTTAAAAAAGATGGACTTATCATCCATCTTTATATGAATTCATATATTTATATCATATATAAATTATTTCTTATTAACTAAATCTTTTAAAGCTTTTCCTGCTTTGAATACTGGAGCTTTGCTTGCTGGGATTTTGATTTCTTCTTTAGTTTGTGGATTTCTTCCTTTTCTAGCTGCTCTTTTTCTTACTTCGAAAGAACCAAAGCCTACTAATTGTACTTTGTCTCCTTTAATTAAGCTTTCTGTAATAACATCTACAAATGCATCTAAAGAAGCCTCAGCATTCTTTTTTGTTTCTCCTGTCTTAGCAGCTACTGCTGCGATTAATTCAGATTTGTTCATTTTTATTACCTCCTATAAAGAACGAATGTGTAGACTAACTCTCGAATCTACTATTACTAATATTCTTCAAAGAATGACAAAATCCTTCTTTTTTACTGCACTTTTTTCTTTGTAATCTTTGGGGCTGTAAGCTTTTGTAAGTTTGCTATGCCGAAAGCGGCTATTTTTAGGCATTTTTTTGAGATTTTGCCATTTTTATATTTTTGCTTTTTTTGCCTTTTTTTGGCTAAATGACAGTATTTTTAGCTGTTTTGTATCAATTATTTTTAATATTATTGCTAAAATTATATAAATAATTATTCCTATTACTATACTTATAATTAAACTTATTTTTGCATTTAGCTTTAATATCATAATATAATACAGAATTTTGGATGAAACTATAAAAATTATTGTTGATATTGCTAGCTTTATTATATTTGCTTTTTCAATTTTTACATTTATTACTTTTTTCAGATAAATATATCCTAACATTGTGACAACTATATGTGAAATCAAGTTAGATATTGCAGCCCCATTTATTCCACCAAAATATGTGTTAATTGGAATTAATGCTTTGTTTAAAATATATTTTACTATTACCCCTATCGTTATAGATATTATAGGTACTTTATTATTTCCTATTCCTATTAAAACACCTCTTATAGTTTGTTCTATTGCTACAAATATTATCGAAATTGAACTAATTTGTAATATAACATCTCCTGCTGATGCATTGGGAAACAGTAAATTTAATATTTGATTTGAATAAAAACAAAATATGGCTGTTGCTGGAAAAGCAATTATTAATCCTACTAATAATGATAAATTTATTCTTTGAGATATTTCACTCAACTTTTGTTTTGATTTTGCTGCAGCAATTCCTGGAACTAATGCTGTTGATACCGTTCCACTAAATGATAATGGAAAGTTTATTAATGTATCTACTTTTCCATTTAATATTCCATATTGTATTTTGGCTTGTTCATAACTTATTGTAGATTGTAAGCCATCCATTACTGTTGCTGAATCTATATTCCTTCCAATTGTCCCAATTAGTGGCGTTAACGACATTGGTATAGCAGTAAATAATATATCTTTTATTGTTTTTAATGTTCTAACTGGTCTATAATTAATACTTGTTTGTATTTCATATCTTATTTCTGCATATTCTTTTTTGAAATATATATATAAATATCCTAACTCTATAACATTTGCTAAAGTGGTTGCTAAATTTGCTATTGAAGCTATTATCGCTGTATTAGTTATTTTACTCAGCATTGTGGCTAATTCTATTACCAATATTGTTATACATGTTTTAGTAAGTTGGTCATAGCTTTGTGCTTTTGCTGTAACACTCATTTTTTCTCTTCCGTTAAAGTATCCTTTATATACTGAAATGATTGATACTAAGAAAATTGATGGACATAGTGCAATTAATGATAATTCTACTTCTGGCATTCCTATCATATTATTTGCAATCGTCTTTGCACTTATAAATAAAAAGTAGCTTCCTATTATTCCGATTATTGAGAATAGAATTAATGATATTTTAAATATTTTATATGCTCCTTTATGATCTCCTACAGAGGCTCTTTCTGCTACAAGTTTAGATATTGAACTAGGTACCCCTATTGAAGTTATACTTAATAATAGTGAATATACTTGAAAAGCTGCACTTGTTATTGCATTTCCCTCATCACCAAATTCATGTTTATTTGTTAAGTATAATTTGTATATTAAACCTAATGTTTTTACAATAACTTGTGAAGCCATTAGTGCAACTATACTCTGAAAAAAAGTTTCTTTCCTTCTATTCATATTTATCCTTTCTATTTTTAAATTTATATGCTTATATTTTAAAAAAATTACCTGAAAAGTCTTGTATTTTTCTTCATTTTGTAGGATAATATAAGTATTAGAATATTGCCTTTGAAAGGATTTTAATATGAAAGTATTTGATAAATTTTTGAAATGGCTTAAGACAGATAGAAATACTTTTTTAACTTATGTTCTATCCTTAATTACCATTTTTATTTTAATAGATAGACTTGTAGAATTTTTATTAATTCTTTTTACAGGTGTAGCATCAACTTACTGGGGACCTATTACATATGCAATAGCATTACTTTGCCCTATATTTGCATTTTTGTTTTCAAGTTCCTCAAAGTTTATAAAAAGTGATGATGATAAGCTTAAATGGTTTTATGCTTATGTAATTTCTTTATACATAATATGTATGACAATGCTTACAGAATGGATTAATGGAGCAGTATGGTTAGGTTTGTTATCTCTTCCTGGTTATGTTGAAATAGCAAGCAATTTTTCTTATTTGATAAGACCAGCCCTAACTTCAATCGCAATTTACTTACCACTTACATCAATTAGCTTTGTATTTAGAAAATTGTATACTGGAGTTAATGATACTAAAGATTTAAGAGATTCTATATTTGATTATGAAGGTATTAATTTATCTGACAAGTCTGTTGGATGGGGACAATATACAAATGAAGTCTTATTAGGAACAGATAAAGACCATGGAAATGCTGTTAAAATTCCTGAATCTAAAAGATTCGAATCAACTTTAGTTGTTGGTATATCTGGTTCTGGAAAAACATCTTTAATCTTTGAACCTTGGGTTGCACAAGATATTGATAAAAAATATTTCTTTAAAGAATCATCTAAGGCTTTAGCCTTTGCAGCATTAAAAACAGGGCTTGCAACTTTAAATGCTCCTTATGATAATGATTATATAAATTATCATTTTAGACTTAATATGTTAAAACCTGTGGAGTCAAGACTTAATCTTTATAAAACGTATATGAAAAAACTTATTTATGCTGAGTCTGGTTCAAATATTATTTATAGAGATTTGGGTATTACTTATATGGCTCCAGATTATGAAACAATAAGTAAAGTAAAAAATGTTGCTGACAACTTTGGAATACCGGTTAATGTAATTGACCCAGATTCAAGTTCTTCTCCTGGATTAAATCCTTTTGCTCTTGGAGATGCAACTCAAACTGCAATTGCCATTTCTACTGTTTTAAAAGGATTATATACTGATAAAAATCCAGAAATGGAAAGTGCATATAGAGAAAACTTAACTAGTCAAATTCTTGAAAATTTAAGTATATTATTAAAAGTAATTTATCCTAGAATGAATGAAGGTAAATTACCTAATATAGAAGATATGTTTAAATTACTAAGTAATTTTGAACTAGTTGAAAAAATGTGTAGAATTCTTGAAAGTGACCCAGAACTTGCTGATGAATATAATATGCAAATTAGTTATTTTAAAAAGAATTTCTATGTTGACAGTCCTAATAGAGCTGAAATGGAAAAAGCTGTTGCAATTCCACTTGCCCAATTAGATACATTACTTCGCTACCCTGGTGTTAAAAACATTTTATGTAGCAGAGTTAACAATATAAATTACGATGAAATTCTTGAAAATGGTGGAGTTACATTAGTTTGTACAAGACGTGGAGATTTAGGTGAATCTGCTCATAAAGCATTTGGTCTTTTCTTCTTACTTCTTATGCAATATTCAGTATTAAGAAGACCAGGAAGCGAAAGCACACGTATTCCTCACTTCTTATATATAGATGAGTTTCCAGATTTTATTTGTCCAGCTACAGAATCTATATTTACTATTTATAGAAAGTATAGAATTGCGACTGTAATATCTGCTCAAACTTTAGACCAATTAAAATCACATGGAGATAAGCTTGGAAACATTATTATTTCAAACTGTTCTAACAAAATAGTATTTGGTAATAACTCTCCTGAAGATAACGAATGGTGGTCTAAAGAACTTGGAGAGAAAAAGGAATGGTCATTTAAGAATGACTACGATACAGCTGCTGGAGAATATTCACCTAAATATGGTGATATTAAGTATGGATATAAACTTAAATATCAACCTGGTAAAATACAATCACTTAAATTTAAGAGCTGTATGTACAAGTTAAGAGATTTGAAAGGTAAATATATTAATGGTACTGCAAAATTAGATTTCTTAGCTTCTAAATATAAAGAAAAGCAAAATATAAAAACATATAACTTTGCTAAATTTACTAGTGGTATTGCAGATGGTGAAGAGAAGAAAGAGAAAAAAATTAGTTTGAAATCTACTCATTTTTCTGATGATGATTTTGAAACTGATCCAATAAAAATTGATACATCAAATAC
>CALXVF010000102.1 GCA_944391895.1 uncultured Clostridia bacterium | reverse complement strand
GTGCTATGCCAAAAATATTAAGCAACTATCATGACGCCAAATTAGTTATATGTGGAAAAGGTGGAATGATGGATGAACTAAGACAAGAAACAAGAAATCTTGGAATAGAAAATAAAGTATATTTTGCGGGATATTGTGATTCTAAAAAAGTCCAAAAGATGTATAAATGTGCTGATGTAGCAGTATTTCCAAGTACTTATGAACCTTTCGGTATCGTTGCATTAGAAGCAATGCTTGCAGGAGTTCCAACAGTAGTATCTGATGTTGGAGGTTTGAATGAAATAGTAGAACATGGAGTTGACGGAATGAAGAGCTATGCTGGAAATTCAAACTCTATAGCAGATTCAGTATTATCACTACTATTTGATGCAAAATTAGGTAGTGCTGTATCAAAAAATGCAGTTAAAAAAGTAAAAGAATTATACAATTGGAATAAAATAGCACAAGATACACATTATGTTTATGAACAAGCAATTTGTCAAACAGAAGCACAAAGACAAGTAGAAAGAATTGCTCAAGAAAAAGCGGAAAAAGCAAAGAAATCACAAAATCCAACAAAGGAATTATCAAATTTATTAACCTTCAGAAAAAGAAGTGCATATGCATAATATTTTAAAAAGAAAGGTAAAATATATATGGAAATCTATGATACAGCAAATAGACTAGCAGAAGAAATTAGAAATTCAAAACAATATAAAGACTTAAAAAGAGCAAAAGATGAATTAATGGCAAATGCTGAAAAAAGGCAAATGATTATAGATTTTGAAGAATTAAAAAAAGAAGTTCAAATAATGGAAATGCAAAGGCAAAATAATGAACCAATAGATGAACAAAGCAAAAAAGAAAAGCTAATTACTATGTACAATGTATTAATTCAAAATAAGGATATAAAAGACTATTTCGATTATGAAATAGCTTTTAACCAGTTAATGGTTGATATAAATAAAATTATAGGAAGCAGTATAAAAGATGTTTTGTAAATAAAATGGGAGGCATTACTTATGAAAAAAAACGAAAAGGGTATAACATTATTTTCTTTAGTAATAACAATAGTGGTTTTAGCACTATTAGCAGCTGTTTTAGTAAATGCCTCTATAGATAATAGTCCAGCAATGGAATCGTTAAATGCAATTAGAGATGATTATTATGAAGAGCAAACTCAGACAGAAGAAAAAGTTAACAGAATGGTAAATGGTTGGGAAAATATAATTTTATAATAAACTAAGGAGGACACAAATGAAAGCAAATGTTGCATGGAGTACAGATGAAAATGCTTACTTAGCAGGTAAAGCATGTGCAAAAAAAGCAGTATTAGATTTAATACAAACAAAAGTAGCATTTATATTTAGTTCTGTAAAATATGATCAAAAAGCTCTTATTGATGGAGCAAAAGAAGTATTAGGTTCAGCACCAATTATAGGGTGCACATCGAATGGGGGAATATTAGTACCAGATGGTTACATAACATCAAATAATGGATTCGCAGGAATTCTAGCAATTGGAGATCCAGATACAGCAGTTGGAGTAGCAGGTTCAGCTAAAATGTTAACTGCAAGAGAAACAGGAAGAAAAGTCGCAATTGATGCTATGAATAAAGTAGGTACTACATTTTCGCCATCTTATTTTTTCATGATAGCAAATCCAGGAGAAGAAGAAGAATATGCAAAAGGAATCCAAGATGTAATTGGAGATGTTCCAATGTTTGGAGGAAGCAGTGCAGATGATGATTTAACAGGCAAATGGAAGATATTCACAAACGATGGGATCTTTTCAGAAGGTGTAGCAGTAGCATTTTTCTATACAAATAAAAAAATCATGAATGAATATACAGGAAAATATCATGAAACAGTAAATTCAGGAGTAATTACAAAAATAGAAGGAAGAAGAACTTTAAAAGAAATAGATGGAATTCCAGCAATGAAAAAATATGCGGAATGGACAGGATTTAAAACTAGAGAGCTTATGGGAGATAAGATACTTACTGCATCTATTTTAAAACCAATGGGTGTTAAAACACCAACAGGAAACGTAACATTAATAAGACATCCAATGGCAGGAAATGCGGATTATTCTATAAATTTAGGAAATGATTTATCTGTTAATACTGCAGTAATTCAAATGCAAGCAAGTTTAGATGAGCTTATAGAAGCACCAAAACTTACTTTAAGAAAATTAAAATCTAAATTGCCTAGTGAGCCAGCTGCTTATCTTTTCATACATTGTGGAGGAAGAAAAATAGCAATAGGTGATAGAATAAACGAAGTTGCAAAACTTGTAAAAGAAGAGGCAGGAGATGTTCCATATATAATGCCATTTACTTTTGGAGAGTATGGAAGGGCAGAACATGAAGCAAATAATATGGGAGGACTTATGCTTTCAGAAACAGCTTTCTGTAAATAACTATACATAGAACGTAAAGTTCTTAAAAATTTTAAGGAGGAAACTATGGGAATAGAAAAATTTGTTTTAAATGAAACTTCATATTTTGGAGAAGGTGCAAGAAAAGTATTGCCAGGAGAGATAAAAAAAAGAGGGTTTAAAAAAGTATTAGTTGTAACAGATGAATCTTTATATAAAGCAGGAGTAAGTTCAAAAATAACAGATCTTTTAGAAGCTAATAATATATCTTATGTTTTATATCATGATGTAAAACCAAATCCACCAATAGAAAATGTATTAGATGGTGTAAAAATGTGTAGAGACGAAAAATGTGATTTAATAGTAGCAGTTGGTGGTGGTTCAAGTATAGATACTGCAAAAGGAATTAGTATAATAATAACAAATCCAGAAAGAAGCGATGTTGTATCATTAAATGGGGCATCTAATACTAAAAATAAAGGACTTCCAATTATAGCACTTCCAACAACAGCAGGAACTGCAGCAGAAGTAACTATAAACTATGTTATAACAGATCCAGCAAGAGAAATAAAAATGGTATGTGTAGATGAACATGACATTCCAATTATTGCAATAGTAGATACAGAGTTAATGGCAAGCATGCCAAAATCAGTTGCATCTTCAACAGGTATGGATGCATTAACACATGCAATAGAAGGATATATAACAAAATCAAGAAATATAATGTCTCAAATGTTTTCATTAGAAGCAATAAGACTTATATATGATAACCTAGAAAAAGCTGTAAATGATAAAGACCAAGAGGCAATCAATAAAGTTGGTTTGGGTCAATATATTGCAGGAATGGGATTTTCAAATGTTGGACTTGGAATAGTTCACTCAATGGCTCATCAATTAGGTGCTGTATATGATACACCTCATGGATTAGCTAATGCAATACTTCTTCCAACTGTTATGGAATTCAATGGTGAAACAAGTTATGAAGAATATAGAAAAATTTTAACAGGAGCAATGCATATAGATGCTACTGAATTTACAAAAGAAGAAGTTATAAAAACATTCTGTGAATGTATAAGAAATCTATCACATGATGTTGGAATTACACAAACAGTAAAAGATGTAGGTGCTAAGAAAGAAGATTTTGAAATGCTTGCAGATAAAGCAATGGTTGACCCATGTAAACCAGGAAATCCAAGAGAAGTAACAAAAGAAGACTTTATAATGTTATATAATAAGGCTTGGTAATTTTTTAGAAAAATATAAAAGAGGAAGATTGTTAGAATCTTCCTCTTTGTTAAATTAAAAATCACAACTATTTGGTGTTCTAGGATAAGGAATAACATCACGAATGTTTTCCATACCAGTAATGTACATAAGAAGTCTTTCAAAACCTAAACCAAATCCAGAGTGAATATCGGTACCATATTTACGAAGGTCTAAATACCAATATAGAGGTTCAGTATCAATACCCATTTCTTTCATACGATTAAATAATTTATCATAGTCTTCTTCTCTTTGAGAACCACCCATAATTTCTCCTGCACCAGGTACTTCTAAGTCAACTGCTGCAACAGTTTTTCCATCAGGGTTAAGTTTCATGTAATAAGATTTAATATCTTTAGGCCAGTTTTTAACAAAAACAGGTCCATTATAATATTCTGTAATATATTTTTCATGTTCTTTGGCTAAATCTTCGCCATATTCTGGCTGGAATTCCCATTTTCTATCAGCTTTTTTCAATAAATCAATTGCTTCTTTATGGTCAATTCTAACAAAAGAAGAATCAAGTAATTTATTTAATTTTTCAATTAATCCTTTTGAAATAAATTTATCACAAAATTCAATTTCTTCAGGACATCTTTCTAAAACAGTTTTAACAACATATTTCAAAAAGTCCTCTTCAATATCCATTAACTCATCTAAATCACAGAAAGAAATTTCAGGTTCAATCATCCAAAATTCGTTCATGTGTGTTTTAGTATTTGAATTTTCAGAACGAAGTGTAGGTCCAAATGTATAAATTTTGTTAAAAGCTGCAGCATAAGTTTCACCATGTAATTGACCAGAACCAGTTATAAAAGCTTGTTTTCCAAAAAGGTCCTCTGAAAAATCAGTTTTTCCATCTTTTGTAGGTAAAGGTTTAGTCAAATCTAATGTTGTAAGCTTAAACATTTCAGCAGAGCCTTCACAGTCCGCACATGTTATAATAGGTGTATTTACATATACATAACCATTTTTTTGAAAATATTCATGAATAGCAAATGCTGCAACACTTCTAATTCTAAAAACAGCACTAAAAGTATTTGTTCTAGGACGTAAATGTGCTTGAGTTCTTAAAAATTCAAAAGATGTATTTTTCTTTTGAAT
>CALXVF010000101.1 GCA_944391895.1 uncultured Clostridia bacterium | reverse complement strand
ACAAAGAAACTTAGAAATCTCCTTAAAAGACATATTTTGATTAAGAGCTTGTTCGATGTAATTACGGTCCTCTAAAGCCATATGTTTTTGATTTGGCATAAAATACCTCCTTGTCCCCCAAGAGAAGTATTGATTTAATTATACCATATTTTTTATTAAAACTAAATTCCGGTCATTCTTCATATGGAATTTAGTTTTAAAATGAAGGATATAATAAATTGACTCCAATACCCCTTGATTTTTCCAAAATAATATGTTAATATTATATATGTTAATTTATCAAAGGAGATGCAAAGATGGAAATAGCAAAAAACATATTAATCGTATTATATTTTATTGTGTGTGTAGCTTTAATAATAACAACAGTATTACAAAATAAAGAAGATAGAAATTCAATGGAAGATGTAGCAGAAAATCCAAGAGCAAATAAGTATTTTGAAAAAAATAAAAGTAGAACAAAAACTGGAAGAATTCAAAAGAATACTATTATCTTAGGAGTTCTATTTATAATACTTACTATAATCTTAGGAATAATGTTAGTTTTATAAATTATAAAGGTGCACTTAAATAAATTAGTGCACTTCTTTTTTATCTATAAGAGGAGAAAAAATGGAAATATTACAAGGAAAATTTATTGGTCATGAAAGAGGATTTGGATTTGTAAAAGTATCCGATGAAATACCTGATATATTTATTGCAAAAAACAATAAAAAAGATGCAATGAATGGAGATATTGTAGAAGTAAGAATATTAAAAGAAAAACATGGTGTGCATAATGAAGGTGCAATAATAAATGTAGTTGAAAGAAATACAAAACAAGTAGTAGGAACATTTGAAAAAAGTAAAAACTTTGGCTTTGTCATACCAGACGATAATCAACTAGGAACAGACATATTCATTTCAAAAAGCAATTTTGCAAAAGCAAAAAATCATCAAAAAGTAGTCGTTAAAATAACAAAATATCCTAGAAAAGGAATGAAAGCAGAAGGTAAAATTGTAGAAGTTTTAGGATATGTCGATGAAGCTGGAATAGATATGTTGTCAATAATAAAACAATATAATCTACTAAATGAATTTCCTAAAAATGTTTTAGAAGAAGCAAAAGAAGTAAGCAAAACAGAAATAAAGCCAGAAGGAAGAGTTGACTTTAGAAATAAAGAAATTTTTACAATAGATGGAGAAGATGCAAAAGACTTAGATGATGCTGTTTGCGTTGATGATAATGGCGATGGAACATATACTTTGGGAGTACATATAGCAGATGTAAGTAACTATGTGAAAGAAGGAAGTTCATTAAATGCAGAAGCAATTAAAAGAGGAACTAGTGTATATATGTTAGATAGAGTAATTCCAATGTTACCTAAGGAATTGTCTAATGGTATATGCAGTTTAAATCAAGGACAAGATAGATATGCTTTATCTGTTATTATGAAAATAGATGAACATGGAAAAGTTATTGACAGCGATATTTGTAAGAGTATAATAAATGTAACTAAGAGAATGACATATACTGATGTTGCAGATATTATAAACAAAACAAATCCAAAAACTATTGAAAAATATAATAAATATATAGAGCACTTTGAAAGAATGCAAAAATTAGCACTGATTTTAAAGGAACGAAGATTAAAAGATGGTTACTTATCTCTGGAAATTCCAGAAAGCAAAATTACATTAGATAAAAATGGAATTGCTATAGATGTAAAACCATACGAAACAAATTTCGCGAATGAAATAATAGAGCAATTTATGCTTACAGCGAATGAAACCGTAGCAGAAAGATTTTATTGGTTAAATGCACCATTTATATATAGAGTTCATGAAAAGCCAGATGAAGAAAAAATAAAAGAATTAAATAAATATTTATTTAATTTTGGCTATAGGATAAAAGGAAAATTAGACGATATAAAACCAAAAGCATTTTCACAAATACTAGAAGATGTTAAGGGAAAAGAAGAAGAAAGAGTAGTATCAAACTTACTTTTAAGAACATTAAAAGTAGCAAGATATGAAGCTGAAAATAAAGGACATTTTGGTATTTCAAGTAAGTACTATTGCCACTTTACTTCACCAATTAGAAGATATACAGATTTATTCATACATAGAGTAATATCTAAATATCTGGCAAGTGAATATAACATTTCAGAAACAATGAAAGAAAAATTTGAAAAACAGGCTGAAAAATACGCTACTACATCTTCAGAATGTGAGCAAATTGCAACTAAAGCAGAAAGAGAAAGTGAAGATATTAAAAAAGCTGAATATATGCAAAGCAAAGTTGGAGAAGAGTATACAGGTATTATTTCTAGCATAACAAGTTTTGGTATGTTTGTTGAATTAGAAAATACAGTTGAAGGTCTAGTAAGGTTGGCAGATATGAAAGATGACTATTACATTTATGATGATATAAATAAGCAGTTAATTGGAAAAGAAACTGGAAAAACATATAAACTAGGACAGAAAGTAAATATTGAAGTTACTAATGCAGATAAACAAACTAGAAAAATAGACTTTATTTTAGTTCAGTAAAATTACAATGCATATGAATGCGCGACAACAGCAGATAGTAACTCATATATAACAGTTCAAAAATAATAAAAATAAAATTGGGAACTAAAAATAAAAAATAGTTCCCATTTTTATTAAAAACTATTGCCTTTTTATGGAAAATAATATATAATATAATCATTAAATTTCAAAAAGTTTTTATTCAAAAAAATTCTAAAAATATCCAAAAATAAAATATAATATTGACGAAAAATAGTAAATAATTTATAATGGAGGTAGAAGTGAAGAAATCTAATCATACCGAGTTTTTTGCATATGCAAAAGAAATATATGAATTTGAAAGATATATCTATAAAGAAAAAATTTTAGAAAAAAAGAAGGAGGAAAAAGTATGTTAGCAGATGCATTATTGAAATTTAGAAATCAATATATAGAAAAAGGAGAACAAGAAATGCTTAAAAAAGTAGCAAAAAGAATGTTGGAAAGTAATGTGGATATTAAAAAAATAAAGAGTTGGACAAACTTGACAGAAAAGGAAATTGAAGCTTTAAAAGATGAAAAATAAATAGACCGAGAACTATGCTAAGAGCTCTCGGATCATATTTTACGTATCAACAATTAAATACCTAGATTTTAAATTAACTGTGGCATCAATATTAAAAAATGCATTTTGGTAATTATTAAGCCAGTTATAATCTTGCCAATCTTGCCAAGTTGGAAAATCAGACACAGCATATTTTCCAAAGCAAGCAATATCGGACTTCAATTCTTTGGAAGTTTTATAAGCAAAATCAGAAATAAAAGATTCTATATAGTTTTTAGCATATTCTTCAATGATATTGATAGTTGATTTATCTAAATTTTTATAATCATCAGACATACTTATAATTCTAGTAGAAACATCAAGATGGGATTTAATATAAGGAGTGCCATTAACTATTTTAACATCAGACTTACATTTACTTTTCTCTATATATAAATCAATAAAATTAGTACTCTCAAAAGGACTAGGAATACTTAGAGTTGCGTTTTTTAGTTCGTTCTTTAACATAAGCTGAGCAATACTTTCTAATCCATTGAGTTCTCCAACTAGTTTGTCATCCTTAAAAACAGCAACACCAAGTGTTTCGATATTTTTTTGAGTATCTATAGGTGTTTCAGATGCAATGCTACTATTATCATTACCATTGCTTATTCCTGCATCACCACCAGAATTAGTTCCATCATTAACACTACCAAGAATAGCATAGCATTCACCAAAGGTATCTGTCATACTTGAGAAAAACTCTTGAAGAGTAGTATCAGATGTATAGCCTGTAGATCGTTCAGCAGTAGATGAAACTTCATAATATTTTGAAGATAACTGTTCAAGCATTGGCTTAGAATTGTTGAGAAAATATTTAGCGTTACATCTTGAAATAATGACATTACATGTAGGTCTAATTTCTATGTTATTCATTAATGTATAAAGATATTCTCCAATTCCTTTAGTAGCGATTTCTTGTGAAAAGACAATAGCTTTACAATGAGACAAATTTAATTGTTTACCTAAATAAGAATTTACTAAATTAATTCCAGATTCTAATGAATTACATTCAACGCTGTTTATAATAGAATCTGACGATTGTGATGAGTCAGATCCAGAAGAACCACTATTTCCAGAAGGAATAGCTACTTGAAAACTTAGTTCTAATTTACCATTATCTTTAATATCAAAGCCAATGGAAACTACATATGCTAAATTATCTATTGCATTTATAGAATCAAGGCCTATAAGGGTCATTGCTAAAAGTACTATAACTATTAAAATAATTAAAAATTTTCTAGCCTTCATTGTTCACCTCTTTTATTTCTACGAAACCTTTTTGCTTTTTCTTTTTTAAATATCCAAGTAATAAAATAACGAAACTTAATCCAAAGACTATAAAGATAGTTGAATATTTATATATAACATTCTCAGCAAATCTAATTTGAGATATATTTTGTGGAATTAGAGTTACTATAAATAATAAAATAGCCATTATATAAAGCATAGGAGAATTTTTAGTGGTTTTAGTATTTTTCTTAGCGATTTTCAAAGTATATGACATGGCGACAGAAGTATAAGAGAAAAAAGTAAGTGCCCATATTAATATAAATAAAGCATCTGCTCTTTGGAAGAACTTACCGAATTGAATACTTCTGGTTATCATATAAATTGAAAGAGTACCTTCTCCACCTGTAATGAAAGGAAATAGTAGTAATAGTGCAATGACTGTAATTAACAAAAATAAACCAGATAAAATAATAGAAGATATTCCTACCTTTCTTGCATTAT
>CALXVF010000100.1 GCA_944391895.1 uncultured Clostridia bacterium | reverse complement strand
ACTATAAAAGTAATTATAGTTCCAAAAGGTGGAGAACAAGGAAGAAAATTCTTTGATAGTATGACAGAATTTGCTGTAAATGAAGCTGGAGCAAAAGGTTTAGCATGGGTTAAAGTAGATGAAGAAAACAACTTAACAGGTGGAATTGCAAAATTTATAACTGATGAGATAAAAACAGAATTGGGAGCAAAAGCAGGAGACAGTATATTCTTTATTGCAGACGAACTAGAAAATGCACAAAAAATAGCTGGATTAGTTAGAATAGAGCTTGGAAAAAGATTAGATTTATTAGAAAAAGATGTATATAAATTCTGTTTTATTGTAGATTTCCCAATGTATGAATATAATGAAGATGAAGGAAAAATAGACTTTAATCATAATCCTTTCTCAATGCCACAAGGTGGAATGGAAGCATTAAATACAAAAGAACCATTAGATATCTTAGCATATCAATTTGACTTAGTATGTAATGGATATGAAATGGCATCAGGAGCTGTTAGAAATCATGATCCAGAAATAATGCTTAAAGCATTTGAAATAGCTGGTTATGAAGAAAAAGATATTATACAAAAATTTGGTGCTTTATATACAGCTTTTCAATATGGAACACCACCTCATGCAGGAGCTGCACCAGGACTTGATAGAATGATTATGCTTATTGCTGATTCAACTAATATTAGAGAAGTTATAGCATTTCCAAAAAATAAAAAAGCAAGAGATGTTATGATGAATGCACCAAGTAAAGTGACTGAAGAACAATTAAAAGATGTACATATAGAAATAAGAAAAGAAGATTAATAAATTTTATTAAAGTTACAATTCACAGTGGTATAAAATGTTTTAGAATTGTATATTCAAAGATTTTTTTTTTTTTTCTGTCGGACGTAAAGTCCTCCAAACTGCGCGAAACTGCAAAATCTTGAATATGCAATTTTATTAACTTAATAAGAGGCTGTGAATAATAACTTATTAAATTTACTAATCGTACTTTTTTATAGTAAGCATCTTGAAAAACGACTAAGTTTGTGGTATAAAATAATAGGAGAAATATATGAAAAATATAAAAGACTATAATTTAGAAGAACTAAAAGAAGAACTCACAAAATTAGAAGAAAAACCATTTAGAGCTGAACAAATTTTTAAATGGCTGTTTGTAGATAAAGTAAAAAGCTTTGATGAAATGACAAATTTGTCATTGAATTTGAGAGAAAAACTAAAACAAAACTATGATATTTGTAATTTTGAAATAGTGAGAAAACTAGAATCAAAAGATGGTACAAAAAAGTATTTATTTGGTTTAAATGATGGAAATGCTATAGAATCAGTACTTATGGAATATCATTTTGGAAAAACAGTATGCGTTTCTTCTCAAATAGGATGTAAAATGGGGTGCAAATTTTGTGCTTCTACTGGAATACCATTTGTAAGAAATTTAACAAGCGGAGAAATTGTAGAACAAATATTAGCAATAGAGCAAGATATAGGGAATAAAATATCAAATGTAGTTTTCATGGGTATAGGAGAACCTTTTGATAATTATGACAATGTAATAAATGCAATAAAAATTCTAAATAATCCAAAAGGATTAAATATTGGAGCAAGACATATAAGTATATCAACAAGTGGAGTAGTACCTAAAATATATAGGTTTGCAGACGAGAAAGTACAATGCACATTATCTATTTCACTTCACAGTGCAAATAATAAGACGAGAAGTAGTATGATGCCTATTAATAATGCATATAATATACAAGAGTTGATAAAAGCTTGCAAATATTATATAGAGAAAACAAATAAAAGAATTTCATTTGAGTATGCATTAGCTAAGGATAATAATGATAACCAAAAAGATGCGGATGAATTGGTAGAATTATTACAAGGAATGTTATGCCATGTTAATTTGATTCCAATAAATAAAATAGAAAATGGTAAATACATAAAAAGCTCAAATGAAAACATAATAAAATTCAGAGATTATCTAAATAGCAAAGGTATTACAGCAACTATAAGAAGAGAATTAGGCTCTGATATAGAAGCTGCATGTGGACAACTTAGAAGAAAAAATTTAGAGAAGGGAAAGAAATAGGAGGAAAATTAATGAAGGCTTTTGCGACTTCTGATGTTGGCAAGACTAGACAAATAAATGAAGACTTTTATTATATTTCTAGCGAAAATGAACCAGTAAAATTATTTATTGTAGCTGACGGAATGGGAGGATATAACGGTGGAGAAATTGCGAGTAAATTAGCAGTTGATTCTGCACGTAATTATATTCTAAGCAACTTTGAAAGTTCAAAAGAAGACAAAGAAAGTTTACTAAACTTAGTAAAAAATAGTTCAATGTATGCAAATATGATAGTATATGAAAAAGCTATGAAAAACGAAGAACTAAAAAATATGGGGACAACATTGGATATATGTTTAATTTACGAAAATAAAGCTTTTATATCACATATAGGAGATAGTAGAGTTTATAGAATTAGAAAAGATTTCATGAGAAAACTAACGAAAGACCATAGTTATGTTCAACAGTTAGTTGATGAGGGAAAAATTACAAAAGAAGAGAGTGTAAATCATCCTAAAAAGAATATGCTGATAAAAGCTTTAGGTTGTACAGAATATATAGAACCGGATGTTACGGTAAAAGGATTCATAAAAGGGGATATAATGCTTATGTGTAGTGACGGATTGACCAATATGATTCCAGAAAATGAAATATTAAAGATATTAAAAGAAAACTTAGATGATCCATCAAAAGTATTAGTAGATAGAGCAAATGAATTAGGCGGATTAGATAACATTACAGCCGTAATCATAAAGTAAGGGAGAATATGTGATTATGAATTTAATAGGGAAAATAATAGGAAATCGATATGAGATTTTAGAAGAAGTAGGCCTTGGAGGAATGGCTACTGTATATAAAGCAAAAGACCATGTCTTAAATAGACTTGTGGCTGTTAAAGTTCTAAAGGATGAATTTACAACAGATGCGGAATTTGTAAAAAGATTTAATACAGAAGCTCAAGCAGCAGCTAGTCTTTCACATCCAAACATTGTATCAATATATGATGTAGGACATGAAGATGAAAATAATCTTTATTATATAGTCATGGAGCTAGTTCAAGGAAAAACATTAAAGGAAATAATTAATAGTGAAGGAGTGCTTACTTGGAAATGGGCAGTAAATATTGCTATGCAAATTGCTTCAGCATTAGAAATGGCTCATAAAAGAGGAATAGTACATAGAGATATTAAACCACACAATATAATTATAACTGAAGATGGAATAGCAAAAGTAACAGACTTTGGAATAGCAAAAGCAGTTTCAAATTCTACAATAACAGCTTTTGGAACAACAATTGGGTCAGTACATTATTTCTCACCAGAGCAAGCCAAAGGTGGATTTACAGATGCAAAATCTGATTTGTATTCACTAGGTGTTGTAATGTATGAAATGCTTACTGGAAAAGTACCTTTTGATGCAGATACACCAGTATCAGTAGCATTAAAACATATGCAAGAAGATCCAAAAGAACCAGTAGAGTTAAATGAAGAAATTCCAACAGCAGTAAATCAAATTGTAGTAAAAGCTATGCAAAAAGAGCCAAGTGCAAGATATCAAAATGCAACAGAAATGCTACATGATTTAAGCAAAGCATTGAAAGATCCAGATGGAGACTTTGTTATAATAGAAAACAAAGATGGTGGATATACAAGAGTAATGCAAGCTATAACGGATGATCAAATAAGTGAAGGAAAGAAAGAAGAAGTAAAAACAAAGACAAAAACTAATTTCTTTACTGAACATCCAAAAGCTAAAATAGCGATTATAATTTTGGGATTAATTTTACTATTTGTAGTAGTATTCTTAATTACAAAAATTGCTATAGATGGTGGAATAACTAAAAAAGTAGATATGCCAAACTTTGTAGGAAAAACTCTTGAAGAGGCTCAAACGATGGCAGAAGATTTAGACTTGACGATAGAAACTGAAGAAGTGGCAAGTAGTGAAGTCGAAGAAGGTAAAATAGTTTCACAAGATCCAGAATATAGTGAAACAAAAATAGAAGTAGGAACTACTATAAAATTAAAAGTAAGTAAAGGACCTGAAACAGCAGAATTACCAAAACTAGAAGGTATGAAAATAGAAGATGCAAGAGTTACAGCAGAAAGTCTAGGAATAACTTTAGTAGAAGAAACAGAAAATAGTGACAAAGTAGAACAAGGAGTTATAATTAGACAAGATACAGCTGTAGGAACATTAGTAAAATCAGGAGATACAGTTACAGTACATGTAAGTGCAGGAGCAGAAAAAGTTAGAGTACCAACAGTTATGGGAATGGATGAAGGAACAGCAGTAGCAACATTAAAAAATGCTGGATTAAATCCAACAGTAAAATATGAAAGCCGTGAAGACCAAGAAGAAGGGAAAGTAATTTCTCAAAGTATAGAACAAAATACAGAAGTTGCCAAAAATTCAGCAATTGAAATAGTAGTAAATAAAATTGAAAAAGAAGAAAAAACTATTAGAATATCAGTAAATGTAAATTCAATAGTAGGAAGTAATTCACAAAATAGCAACACAACAAATACAGCAGGAACAAATCAAGAAGATACTGTGAATGTTACTATATTAATAGATGGTGTGGAAAGAACACAAGAAAATGTAGATGTAACAAATAATGCATTTGTATACACATATAAATCAACAGGAACACATGAAATTACTGTAAAAGTTGGTTCTTCATATACTAGAACAAGAAGAATAAACTTTGATGAATCAGACAATAATAGACAAGTAATTTTTGATAGAAATACAACTAGTGACTAG
>CALXVF010000099.1 GCA_944391895.1 uncultured Clostridia bacterium | reverse complement strand
TATTTTCTATTTCTTCCTTGTTTTGCACTTCCTCCAGCTGAGTCTCCCTCGACTATATATACTTCACATTCTTCTGCAACTTTGCTAGAACAATCTGCAAGTTTTCCAGGTAAAGTTGTTACTTCTAAAGCATTTTTTCTTCTAACTAATTCTCTAGCTTTTCTTGCAGCTTCACGAGCTCTTGATGCACTTACACATTTTTCTAGAATTGTTTTTGCAACATTAGGATTTTCTTCTAAATATGTTGATAATGCGTCAACAACCATTGACTGAACAATACCTGTGACATTACTATTTCCTAGTTTTGTTTTAGTTTGTCCTTCAAATTGTGGCTCTTTAACCTTTACTGAAATTACTGCTGTTAAGCCTTCTCTTATATCTTCTCCTTGAAGATTAGATTCTTTTTCTTTTATTATATTATGACTTCTAGCATATTCGTTGAAAACTTTTGTTAAACCTCTTTTAAATCCTTCTAAATGAGTTCCACCCTCTACTGTATTAATATTGTTTACAAATGAATAAATATTTTCATTATATGCTGTTGTATATTGAATAGCAATTTCAACAGGAACTTCTGATTCTGTTTTTTCAATATATATTGGGTCAGGATTTAATTTTTCTTTATTTTGATTCAAATATTCAACAAAAGATCTTAAACCTCCTTCAAAGCAAAATTCTGCTTTTTTAGGTGTTTCTTCTCTTAAGTCTTCTATACTTATTGATAAACCTTTTGTCAAAAAGGCCATTTCTCTAAATCTATCTTCTAATGTTTCATAATCGTATTCTGTAGTTTCAAAGATTGTACTATCTGCTAAAAATCTTACTTTTGTACCTGTATCTTTCGAAGCTCCAACTCTTGTTAATTTTTCAACGGTTTTTCCTCTTTCAAATTTCATTTGATATATTCCACCGTCTCTTTGAATTGTAACTTCAGTCCATTCTGATAAAGCATTTACAACAGAAGCACCTACTCCATGAAGACCTCCTGATACTTTATAACCACTATCTCCTCCAAATTTTCCTCCAGCATGTAAAACTGTATATACAGTTTCTGCTGCTGATATGTGTGTTTTTGGATGTATATCTACTGGAATACCTCTACCATTATCCTGTACTGATATTATATTTCCTGGTTCTATTTTTACTTCTATATGTGTACAATAACCAGCTAAAGCTTCATCAACACAGTTATCTACAATTTCATATACCAAATGATGCAATCCTCTTTTAGAAACACTTCCTATATACATACCTGGTCTTTTTCTTACTGCTTCTAAACCTTCTAGAACTTGTATTTGGTTTGCGCCGTATTCATGATTATATTTTTCCATTCTCTTTCCTCCAGTCCATTCTTTAGTTTGTCTTATAATAGTTTATTTTTATTTTTAAAATTTGTCAAGCTTATTTGTTTCTATCTTTTATGTAAATAGCCAATTCTCTTAAGAATTCTGCTTCCTCTCCATAATCTTTTAATATTATTAGAGAATCGTTTATATTTTTATCTAATTCTTCTATTGACTTTTCTAATCCATATTTACTAACATAAGTGCATTTATTTCTTTTTTTATCGTTTCCAACAGGTTTTCCTAATATTTTCTCATTCCCTATTTCAGATAAAATATCATCTTTTATTTGAAATGCTAATCCTATTTTTTCAGCAAACAATGTTAGATTGTTTAAGTCTTTTTCTTTAGCCCTTCCTAAAATTGCACCAATTCTGACAGAAGCTCTTATCAACGCCCCTGTTTTATTTTTGTGCATATATTCTAGTTCATCTTCTAAAGCTTTTTTTCCTTCATATTCTGTATCAACATATTCTCCGATTATCATTCTATCAACTGCACTTGATATTTCATAAAAAGCTAAGATTTTTTCATTTAACATCTCTTTTTGCATATCTCTACTTATAGTCAAATATGCATAGTTAAGCAGACTATCTCCTGCAAGAATTGCTGTTGCTTCATTAAACTGCTTATGATTTGTTGGTTTTCCATGTCTAAAATCATCATTATCTATTCCTGGTAAATCGTCATGAATTAGTGAAAAGTTGTGAATCATTTCCATTGCTACTGCATATGGCATACACTTTTCATAGTCTTCTTTAAATAATTTATAAGTTGCAAGCATTAAAGTTGGTCTTAACCTCTTTCCTCCTGCCATTAAACTATATTCTACTGATTCATTTAATTTATGTTCTAGACATTCATTTTTTCTATTATATTTTTCTAATTCTTTATTTATTATATCATTATATTGTCTTAATTCTTCTTTAAATTCCATTTTAATCCCTTTTTTATTATATTATATAATTTTTCCTTTTACAACATTGTGTGAAATACTGTTATTTATTTCAATATTTTTAGTACATGTTATAATAACTTGAATATTTTTTATATTATTTAAAAAATTAGAAATTCTTTTTTCGTCTAATTCAGACATAAAATCATCTAATAGTAAAATTGGATATTCTTGTATCTCATCATAAATTACATTCAATTCTGCTAATTTTAGAGATAATACGGCAGTCCTATTTTGCCCTTGTGATCCATATATATTTACAGCTTCTCCGTTTATAGATATAGAAAAATCGTCTCTATGAATTCCAGAATTCGTATATCCTTTTATATAATCTATTTTTCTTTGTTTTTTTAGATTATTTAAGAATATTTCTTTATTTTCACAATTTGATAAATATTTTATATCAATTTTTTCTTTTGTAATTTCTGAATGAATATCTACTATTTTTTCTCTAATTTTATCAATAAATTCTTTTCTATATGAATATACTTTTACACCATAATCAGCAAGTTTTTCATCCCAAATTTCGAGCATAGATTCATCTTTTATATTTTGTTTTAAATAATTGTTTCTTTGTTCAAGTGTTTTTAAATATAAATTCAAATTTAAAACATATGCTGGTCTTAATTGTCCTATCATCATATCTAAAAATTTTCTTCTTAAATTTGGTCCGTCTTTCAATAAATTAATATCGTCTGGTGTAAATATTACTAAATTTATATTTCCTAATAATTCACTTAATTTTTTTAGTTTTACATCATTTAAATAAACACTTTTTTTATCAGAAATTTCTACTTTTATTTTTCCCTCTCTGTCTTTTTTTTGAAAATGTGTTTGAATTTTTAGAAAATCCTCTCCTTTTTTTATTAATTCTTTTTCTTTATTTGTTCTAAAAGATTTTCCAAAACTAGAAAGGAATATAGATTCTAGGATATTTGTTTTTCCTTGTGCATTATCTCCATAAAATATATTAATTTTATTTTCTAGATTTATTTCTTGATATTCATAGTTTCTAAAATTTTGTATTTTAATATTGTCTATATACATTTTATCTCCAGTTTTATCCACATCTTATGCATAATATGTGGATAACTATTCATTTTTTAAACGTATTGGTAAAATCATATATTTATAATCACCAGTTTCTTCTACACTTCTTATTATACATGGTGATATACTTGTTCCTAAATCAATAAATACTTCTTCATCATCAATAGATCTTAGTACATCCAAGAAATATTTTGGATTAAATCCTGCTTCTAAATTTTTTCCTTCTGTTGTTACATATAATTCTTCTTTTGCATCTCCAGTTTGGTTTGTACAAGAAATTGTTATTTTTCCAACATCAACAGTAATTTTTACAGGATATTTCTTTTCTTTTTCTATACTAGATGCTGAAATAAGACTTATTCTTTCAAAACAATTTAATATTTGACTTCTATTTACTCTTACTCTTGTTTCCCATTTTTGAGGTAAAACATTTGCATAATTTAAGAATTCTCCATCTAATAATCTTGTTACTATTTTACAGTCTTCTATTTCAAATAGAGCTTGATTTTTAGATATTCCTATTTTTACAATCTCAAAAGAATCTGTTAATATTTTATTTATTTCTGTTAATGTCCTTCCTGGGATTACAGCTGAAAAGTCATTTGTTTTTGTTTGCAAGAATTTACTTTTCCATGCTAATCTAAATCCATCTACTGCTACAACATTTAATTTATTTGTTTTTACTTCAAATAAACATCCTGTAAAAATAGGTCTATTTTCTTCTGTACTTATAGCAAATATTGTTTTTCTAATCATATCTTTTAAAGTATTTTGTTCTATTTCTATAGAATTTTCCACATTTATTTCTGGTAATTCTGGAAATTCTTCAGGATTCATTGTTGCTAATTTATATAATGAACCTTCACATTCTATGACTAATAAATTTTTTTCGTTTACTTCTATTTTTATTTCTGTATCAGGTAACTTTCTTATTATTTCACTAAACATTATAGCGTTTACAACTGTAGCTCCTTGTTCTTGTACATTACAATCTTTAATTATATATTCTATTCCTAATTCTAAATCATAACATGTTAATTTTATATCATTATCATTTGTTTGAATTAATATTCCTTCTAATATTGGCATTGTTGTTCTAACAGCAACAGCTTTTGTTACGGAATTAAGAGCTTTAAGGATTTTATCCTTTTCACAAATTAGTTTCATTTTCTTTTTCTCCTTCTTTTAATATAATATAAATATTTATAGTAGTAGTAGTAATAGTATATGTGGATTGTGTTGATAACTAATCAAAAGCCTGGAATCCCTACGGAAATAGGTGTGGATAACTCTGTGGATAATTTTAAATTTTATCCACACAATTCAAAAACTTGTCCACATTTTGAGTTATTCACATTTTATACACAGGTTATTCACAGGTACCCTGTGGATAACCAATGCGGCTGTTCCGTAAGAAGAATTACACTTATGTGGTATCGAACATTAATTTTCCAAACATAAATTTTACTAATAGCCACTTTTGTCAGATGTTGCAATTATTTGTCGGAAAGTAGAATGTTTTTCACACTTTCCACAATTAATCTTGTGTT
>CALXVF010000098.1 GCA_944391895.1 uncultured Clostridia bacterium | reverse complement strand
TCAATGCCTTTATCATATTTTCTAACTAAGTCTCTATATAATTTTCTTCTTTCAAGAACTTCTTTATCATCAGTTTCATTGAAAGCTGCTGCTTCTTCAATTTCTTCAGATGAGTATTTTTTTCTCATTTCTTGTTTTGCTAGATATTCGCTATTTCCTCCAAGCATAATATCTGTACCACGTCCTGCCATGTTTGTAGCAATTGTTACAGCTTTATATTTACCAGCTTGAGCAATTATTTCTGCTTCTTTTTCATGGTATTTAGCATTTAATACTTGATGTGGTATTTTTTCTTTATCTAGCATTCTGCTTAATTTTTCTGATTTTTCAATTGAAACAGTACCAATCAAAACTGGTTGACCTTTTTCAAAACTTGATTTTACATCTCTTATAACAGCTCTAAATTTAGCATCTTCATTTTTGTAGATAATGTCTGAATGATCTTTTCTAATCATTGGCTTATTTGTTGGTATTTCTATAACATCTAATTTATATATTTGTTCAAATTCTTCTTGTTCTGTCATAGCTGTACCAGTCATACCAGATAATTTGTCATACATTCTGAAGTAGTTTTGGAATGTGATATTTGCTAATGTCTTAGATTCATCAGCAACTTTTACATGTTCTTTAGCTTCAATTGCTTGATGTAATCCGTTATTGTATCTTCTTCCATACATAATACGTCCAGTAAATTCATCAACAATAAGTACTTGACCATCTTTTACGATGTAGTCAACATCTTTCTTCATGATTCCATGAGCTCTTAATGCTTGGTTTACTGCATGTACTAATTCAGAGTTTGCTATATCATTATAATTTTCTAATCCAAATTCTTTTTCAGCTTTAGATATACCTTTTTGTGTAAGTGAAGCAGATTTTGCTTTTAAGTCTACTATATAATCATATTTTTCGTTATCTATTGCTTGTTCTTCATTTTTTACATCTTCTTCAACTATTGTTTTTGCTTCTAGTTTTGAAACAAATCTATCTGCTTTTTTGTATATATCTGATGCTTGGTTTGCTCTACCAGAAATAATAAGTGGTGTTCTTGCTTCATCAATTAAAATACTATCGATTTCGTCTACGATTGCATAGTTTAATTTTCTTTGTACTAATTGATTTGCATATACAACCATGTTATCTCTTAAGTAATCGAATCCAAACTCATTATTTGTTCCATATGTAATATCACAATTATATGCTTCTTGTTTTTCATTTGGTTTCATTCCACTTATAACTAATCCAACAGTTAATCCTAAGAAGTTATATAATTTTCCCATCCATTCACTATCTCTTTTTGCCAAGTAATCATTTACTGTAATGATGTGAACTCCATTTCCTTCTAAGGCATTTAGATATGCAGGAAGTGTTGCAACTAATGTTTTTCCTTCACCAGTTTTCATTTCCGCAATTCTACCTTGATGTAAAATTATACCACCAATTAATTGAACATCGAAATGTCTCATTCCTAAAACTCTTTTAGATGCTTCTCTTACTACTGCAAATGCTTCTGGTAATATGTCATCTAATGTTTTACCTTCTTTTAGCAAGTCTTTGAAATAAGGTGTTTTTGCTTTTAATTCTTCATCTGAAAGTTTTTCCATTTCATTTTCTAAACTATTAATTTTAGTTACTAATGGCATTACTCTTTTGACTTCTTTTTCACTATAAGATTTGAATAATTTCATAATTTTCCTCTTTTCTCGTATGTAATCATTTTTATACTAGTATAATATATCACTTTCTTTGCTTTTTGGCAATATTTAATAGCAAAAAATTATACATTCTTAGAGAATAAAAGACAAGCAATATTTCATACACTTTATAAAGATATTTTTTAAGGAGTTTATTATGTTTATATTAAATTTTAAAGTAAATGGTAAAAAAATTTGGAAAATCATCGTGGCTTTTCTAATAATACTGATAATTGCCTTATTAGCTTTTGTGATTTTTAGAATCTTTAATTCGGCTAAAAGTAATTCTATTTCAAATAATCCAGACGTAATAGAAATTTCCTCTGAGGAATATACTAATTTCCTAAAAAAGTCTCATGAAGATATTGAAAGCTATAATGGAAAGAAGATTAAAGTAGTTGGATATGTATACAGACTTCCAGATTTTTCTACTACTGAGTTTGTAATTGCAAGAACTATGGTCATAAACAATCCTCGTTCTTCTGTTGTTGTAGGATTACTAGCTGAATACAAAGATGCTACGAAATTTGAAACTGGATCTTGGGTAGAAGCAACTGGAACAATAAAAATAGGAAACTATAATGGTTCAATTCCTGTTTTAGAAATTTCGGATATTAAAACCACAACAGCTCCTAAAGATGAATTTGTATATTTGCCAGTAGATTAGATAGATACAGTTGCAATTTAAAGGCATTATTATTTTTATCAATTGTATATTTAAACTTTTGCAGTTCCGCGCAGTTTGGAGCGAATGCGACAGTAAGGAACAAAAAAGTTTTAAATATACAACTTAGTGATATAATAATTAATTCTTTAAATTGCAACTATCTATCAAATATAGCTTTCATAACACCTTTATCTAACATACCTGCAAATATATTCTTTAATATAATTAACAATATTGGACCTATAATTAATCCAGTAACATTCCATAATTTATATCCTGTATACATTGCGATTAAAGTAAATGCTGGATGTATACCTATATGTTTTCCTACTAATTTTGGTTCTAGGAATTGTCTTACTATACTCATAATTGCCCAAAGTCCTATTATTGCAACGCCTAAAACAATATCTCCATTTAGAGCACTTAGAATTGACCAAGGGACCATTATTGTTCCAGATCCTAATATTGGAAGAGCATCTACAAATGCTATTCCTAAAGCTGCAAGTAACGGGAATGGCATATTTAATCCAATCATACTATATATTGTAAATCCTATCAGAGATATTATAAATGAAATAAATATTAATGTAGCTTCTGCCCTTAAATATTCTCCTAATGCTTTTATTATTCCTTTTAAATGTTTTGTTAGCTTTTTCATCCATGTTTCTGGCAGATGATGTTCTAACTGGTCTATCATATATATTTTATCTGTACATAAAAAATATAGTGACATGATTGAGAAAAATACTGCCAAAATTATATTTGGAACTTCCATAATCCAATTTGTTATACTTGTTAATACTCCTGTAATCCAGTCTGTTATGCTAGTAACCACATTGTTTTCGACATTTTGAATGCTAGTCCTTAGCTCTTCTGGAATTCTATCCATTATATTTATATTTTGAGTAGCATTATTTATAAATTCTTTTGCCTTATTATAATACATTTCAGAACTATCTAATAAATTGTTAGCTTCTGAAAACAGTGTAACTACTCCCCACACTAAGATTCCTACAATTATTAGAATTGCAATTATCATTACAAAAATAGCGCTAAAGCGCCTTGTCCATTTGAATCTCTTCATAAAAAATCTAATAATTGGTTCTAATAATAAAGCTAAAACAAAAGATACTAAAAATGGCATGTAAAACACTGATAATTTGAAACAAATGAGTATTAATCCAATCGTTAAAGCTAAGATAAAAATTCGCTTTACAACTTTACTCCAATAATTCACATCAGAAACCATTTTTTCATTCTCCTCTGTTTTAGCTAATCTTATTATATGCGAATTATTGGATTTTATTCATTAATTATCTTTTATAAATATCTTTTTGCGTGTATTCATCAGGTTTTAATCCTAATTTGTCTCTTGAGTAAATTGTAAGGATTAGAGCTATAAATAAAATAGCTATTCCCATTATTATCATAGCATAGTTTATATTATATATGCTTAATAGCCCCGCACCTAAAAGTGTCATTATAGTTCTAGAAAGGTTGTCCGCAATACATTTTGCCGAATATATTGGTGGTAAAATCTTTGTTGTTGTAAAATTATTTATATATTTTTTGGCTAGTATTTGGTCAATGGCATTTGCAGCTCCTAAAATCATCAAAATAATTATTATAAGAGAGAATTTTGCAGCAAATGGTATTTTTGTAGTTGCTATAATTCCTGCAAATATAAATCCTGTTGCAAATGTCATTAATATATTGGTTAAAGACCTATTTCTAAACTTTTTGTTGAATTTTTGCGCACTATTAGAAAATAGACCTTTTGTAAGTTCTAGTGCAGCAAATATAAATCCTATTTGTACAGATGTTGCACCTATATCTTGCAATAATGTCAATTGATAAGTGTCTAACAATACTATAATTCCCCATATTGTTCCTGTCATTAAAAATAGGGTTCTTAATCTTTTTGACTTTGTTATAAATTTATAACCTTTTTTTAGTTCTTTGATATAATCTTTAAAACTCGATGCACTATTATCTTCTGTTTTTATATCAATAAAATTAAAGGAAATTATTGTCGCTGCAATTAAACAAATCAAGCATAAAGCTATAGGAATATATGGATTTATATTATATAAAAATCCTGATAATATCGTTGATATTGCAGATATTACGCAATATCTAAAAAATCCTTTTTTATCTATTTTCGTAAATATTTCATTTCTTTGGTATGTCGCCATTTCTGGTATTGATGTACTTAATAAGTTCGATTCTGAAACATATTTTAATGCAAATCCCATACCACTGAGAATTTGAGCAACAACTAATCCTGTAAACGATTGCATAGCCATTATTAAAATTGCCCAGACAATATTGATTATATTTCCTAGTATAGCACTATTTTTATATCCGATTTTAGATGTAATTAACGTGGCTGGAACTTGCATTATAACCATTGATAACGCATACACTGTAGCTGATAGTAGTATTTGCGAATCTGTTATTCCTTTTACTTCTGAAAGGAACATTACTCTTATGCCATAAAAGAATAATAAATCAAATCCTAGCATTAGATATCTAGGATATAATTTCA
>CALXVF010000097.1 GCA_944391895.1 uncultured Clostridia bacterium | reverse complement strand
GCTTCAATCATTGTAATTTTTTCTTCAGTACCAGCAACAGTTAATTTTAATCTGCTATTTTTTCTTTGTTCACTATTTGGATTTATGATAATTTCACCATTTACATATCCTACTTGAACAGCTGCCGTTGGTCCTCCCCATGGAATGTCTGATATTGAAAGTGCTGCTGATGTTCCTATATTAGCACATACTTCTGGACTATTATCTTGGTCTACTGATAATACAGTATTTACTATACAAACATCATTTCTAAAGTCGTGTGGAAACAATGGTCTTATTGGTCTATCAATTGCTCTTGATATTAATATTGCTTTGTCTGCTGGTTTTCCTTCTCTTCTATTAAAGCTTCCTGGTATTTTTCCTACTGCATATAATTTTTCTTCATAGTCTACTGATAGTGGAAAAAAGTCCACTCCTTCTTTTGGTTCCTTAGATGCTGTTACATTTGTCATTACAACAGTATCTCCATATCTTACTGTTACACTTCCATTTGCTTGATTTGCAAATTTTCCTGTTTCAATTGTTAGCTTTCTTCCAGCTAATTCTGTTTCATAAATTTTAAACATGTTTTTCCTCCTTATGTTTTGATAACCGATTTAGCTGTAACCTCTATGATATATTAATTTCTTAGTACATCATACAAGCTACTATCTAAATCAATTATCTAATTTTCTTAAAAAAGCGAGCGCTTTTAATAATGTTAAACGCTCGCAGTTTAATTATTTTCTTAATCCTAATTTTGCAACGATGTCTCTATATCTTTGAACATCTTTTTTTGCTAAGTAGTTAAGTAAATTTCTTCTACTTCCTACCATTTTTAAAAGTCCTCTTCTTGAATGATTATCTTTTTTATGGATTTTTAAATGTTCTGTTAAATCATTAATTCTTTCTGTTAAAAGAGCGATTTGAACTTCTGGAGAACCAGTATCTTTTTCATCTCTTCTATATGTTTTAATGATTTCTTCCTTTCTTTCTTTTGTCATAATTACACCTCCTAAATATTTTTTCGCTTTTGACTGAGCTAAAGTAGGTGTGTTTCCCTAAAGCTAAGTCAAAGTACATATATTATATTACCACATAATATTGAAAAATGCAAGCATTTGGGCTTCAAATTATCTGAAGTTTTTGTTTCTATCTTTCAAAATCATCTAAGTCCTCATGATTCTTTCGAGTACTAATTTCCATTGTTGGTTCTAGCATCGCTTTTGCTCCTTGTAATATTTCATTACGTTTATTCTCTAATTCTTCTATTCTTTTTCTATTTGAATCTAGAATAAACTTAGGATATGCTGATATCTGTTGTACCTCTTGCAAGTATGCCTTTTTTCTTGCTATCGATTTTTCAAGTGATTCTGTTGTACTCATTTGATATTCAATTCCCTCTGATTGATATTCTTCTCCATATTCATCTATTAAAGCATATGTCCCGTCTTGGTTATGTACAAGGATATCTCCTTTTGAATCTGTTAGAATTTCTGAATTTCTATCAATATCTGGATTATTAGCAAGTATCTCTTCTTTCTTTTCACCAGTCAATTGTAACATTTCAGACGTTTCTCCATTATCTTCCATATCATGCATAAATGTTCCTACATGAATTTTTTTATCTTCTAAAGTTACATATAATTCAAATACATCTTTTATATCATCACATTCACGTCCAAATGATATATTTTCCATAGCTAAAGCTCTAGGGTCATAACCTTTTTCTAAAGCAATTTCTGAAAATCCTTCAACCAATCTATAAAATTCTCTATCTGAATCTATTAAATGATTTTCAAATACTTCTTCTGCCATCTCAGCTTTGAAATATTCAGTAAATAGATTATCATAAATTGCCATTCCAATTTCAGAATCGCTTTGGTGAATTTTAGTTACCTCATGCAATTTTTGTTCAGGAGTTAAGTCATGAAATTTATCAAAATAGAATTGTGCGTACATAGCATTTTTCACATCGCTATTTTCTGGTAATCTTTCTAAGAATTCTTCTCTACTTATTTGTAGACTTTCTGTTATGTCATCAATTCTTTCAATTAAACCTTCATAGTTACTATGATTATTTTCCAAATTTAATTGTTTAGAATATTTAGTAACCGTATTAAATACTTCTTCAAATTCTTCCACCGTTGCTATATCTCTACTCATCAATAATGATGATAAAGTATCTATAATATCTTTGGCTGCACTGTCAATAGCTCTTTTGTTTTTAATATATTTTCTAGTTCCGCCAAATATTGCATTTTCTAGTGTATCTTCTTTTCCATACATTGTGCTAAGAAATAAGTCTTTTTCGTTTTTCCAAATTGTATCAAAAGACTCCAATAAAAAATCTACATTTATATCTGAACTTTCCAAAAATTCTTCTAATACATCCGGGTCTTCAAATACTCTTGAAAAGAACTCTTCTTTTCCTATTAAATCCACTAAATTTTCTGTTTGCTGTGTTAAAATCGGATATGATTTTACAGGCTGTTTACTATACTTTGCATCTCTTATAGATGTTAAATATTGTGCAATTCCTTCTGTAAGTCCCATTCCTATATAAATTTTTCTATCACCAACTTCATCTATGTCGTATTCTTTTATCATTCCTGTATGTTCTCTATATTTTAATAGACAATGCATCATTTCATGAAAAAATACGGATTTGGTCTTTTCTTCATTCATACTGTCTAATAGGCTTATACTTCTTTCTTTATGATAATATAATCCTAGGTTTTTATTCATTTTCTCTTCATTTTTCCATTCAATGCTTTTTTCTAAATTTGCTTTTATTTGTTCAATAACTCTTTCTCTAGGAAAATATTTACCAAATAAATCATCAAATTCTTCTATAAAATTATCGAGATAAAATAATGTTTTATCATCAAAATTCTTTCCACTAAATACTTCTTTTATATTCTCCATATTTTTTCTCCTTATTCTACATCAGTTATATAATTTTCATCAATTACTTTTTTTAACTCTTCAATATCTCTTACATTTTCTAGTTTGCCATTATTCATTTCAAAGAATTTAATTTTCCTTAGTTCTTTATTTTTATATGCATAATATGTGCATTTTTCAGTCACTATTTTCTTATCTAGCACATATTCATTGCCTTCGTAAATTATACCCTCTTTTATCATAACTACCTCCCATTTTTTCTATATTCTATCATAGTGGATTTGCTTGTTCAACTAGTTTTTTATTTTATTTATAATTGTTAAAAAAGACAAATCCTCTTCATAAAAATTTAACTATTTAATAAAAAAAGCCTCCGCCCTTAGACGGAGAAAACAACTGATTATATTATACTTGCTAAAATTAATATTCCAATATTATCTGAATAGATTTTATCAAATTGCGAAAGTGGTAGAGGATTAGTTCCTAGTCCCGCTTCTATTGTATATCCTGGTCTATTATATTGTTTTATAAACCAATCTTTATATCCTGCATTGGCTGATTCTGGAGGAGTTGTGTCTAACAAGTATCCACTTACTTTGCTAAATATTCTACCTATTTCTTCTGAGTCTACTGGCATGTAGTCTGCATATTTCCAATAAATCACTTCTCCTTGTGTATGATATGCTAAAATTAGCCTAAAATTATGTCTTAGTGTAAAATTATATATTGCTAATGCTTCTGGCTCTGTAAGTGGTCCAAATCCCACGAAATCTCTTGGAGCTGGACTTGTATATCCTTGTGCAAATTTTATATCTCTCGCCTTTTCCCAATCTGCTGGAAATTGTAAATTCAAATCTACCCCATTGTAGTTTGCTTTCCAGCCACTTGGAAATGTTACATTTGGATATCTTGCGGCTATTTCTCTATAATGTGCATATTCGCTACTTCCTTCTCTTATATTGCCTGTGACTAGTTCTATTCCATCGGGATTTAGCATTGGTATAATGTATATTGATGAATTATTAAATATGTCTTTAGCATTATGTTCAAATATGTCTTTTCCAGTAGTATATGCCTCGCAAAAATCCTCAATAAATTTCATAAGTACTAATGCTGTAATCCATTCGTTAGCATGTATTGCTCCACTATACATTACCTCATTTTGTCCTGTTCCTATTCTAACAGCAGTAATCTTTCTTTTTTGTACACTCTCTCCTATGTTCTCTAATTGCAAAAATGGATATTTATTTTTTAATTTTTGTAAATCAGCTTGCATTTTATTATAGTCATAATTTTCATTTGTTTTAACTATTCCATTGTTTTCATTCATAAAATCACCCAATTTATATTATGATGTGCTTTTTATTAGTGTTACACCAAAGTAAATTAAAATATATAAAGATGTAATAAAGAGAGGCTTTCCTCCCTTTATTTTTTAGTATTAATTACAGTTATTATTCATATTTAAATTACAATTATTCATCGAATGCATTCTTTTTTCTGCTAACTTATCTTGTACGCCACGAAGTGCTTCTCCAAATCTTTGGAAGTGTACTACTTCTCTTGCTCTCAAATATCTTAATGGATCAACTACATCTGGGTTATCCTTACATAAGTTTATAAGTTTTTCATAAGTAGCTCTCGCCTTTTGTTCTGCTGCTAAATCTTCTTGTAAATTTGCAATTGGATCTCCTTTACAAGCTAAGCAATTTGCATCAAATGGGTATCCAGCGGCTGCTTGTGGATATACATCTAATCCATGGTCTGTATAATATGCACCTAATCCCATTTCTTCTGCTTCACTAGCAGTAATACCATTTGTTAGCTGATGAACTATTGTTCCTACCATTTCTAAGTGAGCTAATTCTTCAGTACCTATATCATTCAATGTTGCTTTTGCAATTTGATCTGGCATTCCAAATCTTTGTGACAAATATCTTAATGAAGCTGCCAGTTCTCCATCTGGTCCACCATATTGAGAAATTATGAATTTTGCTAAACGAGGGTCTTTTTGTTTTATTTTTATTGGATATTGTAATGT
>CALXVF010000096.1 GCA_944391895.1 uncultured Clostridia bacterium | reverse complement strand
AATAAAATGGATAACTGAATAAGGAGTAATATATATGTAGTACGGATTTTATTAATTTTCCGTACTATATATTTTGAAAGTTTACATGTTATTATAATATAAAATTGTATATTCAAAGATTTTTTGTTTCTTGCTGTCGGACATAAAGTCCTCCAAGCTGCGCGGAACTGCAAAATCTTGAATATACAAATTTTAAAAAATAATGACAAATAGTAGCAAAAATATAATAAAAGTGTTGAAAAATGTGCAACATAATGATATAATTGAAATTACGTGTAAGGAGGAGAAAAAATAATGAAAGAAGTAATTAGAAAAACTAAAATCGTAGGAACTATAGGACCTGCTAGTGAAAGTGAAGAAATGCTAACAAAATTAATGAATGCAGGATTAAATGTTACAAGAATCAACTTTTCACATGGTGGATACGAAGAAAACAAAGTAAAGATTGAAACTATAAAAAAGGTTAGAAAAGCTTTAAATAGACCAGTAGCTTTAGTTTTAGATACAAAAGGACCAGAAATAAGAACTGGAAAATTAGAAACTGGAGACGAAAAAGTTACAATAGAAGAAGGACAAACATTTACATTTGTTCATGACGACATTCTTGGAAACAACACAAAAACAACAATAAGCTATAAAGACTTATACAAAGATGTAAAAATAGGATCAAGAATATTAGTTGATGACGGAGCTTTAGAATTTGAAGTAACTGCTATTGAAGGACAAGATATAGTTTGTAAGGCTTTAAATACAGCAAGATTAGGTTCAAGAAAAACAATGAATATACCAGGTGTTAAACTTGAATTACCAGCTCTAGCACAAAAAGATATCGACGATATAACAAATGGTATCAAAGCAGGATTTGATTACATCGCAGCATCTTTCATAAGAAGAGCAGACGATGTAAATCAAATAAGAAAACTATTAAATGATAATGGTGGAGAAAAAGTTGGAATTATTTCAAAAATAGAAAGCCAAGAAGGTATAGATAACTTTGAAGAAATCCTAGCTCTTTCAGATGGTATCATGGTTGCTCGTGGAGACATGGGTGTAGAAATTCCAATGGAACAAGTTCCGATAGTTCAAAAACATTTCATTAAGAGATGTAATGAAGTAGGAAAACCAGTTATTACAGCAACACAAATGTTAGAATCAATGACATCAAATCCAAGACCAACAAGAGCTGAAGTAAGCGACGTTGCAAATGCCGTATATGACTTGACAGGAGCAATTATGCTTTCTGGAGAATGTGCAATGGGAAAATACCCTGTACAATGTATTGAAGTAATGGATAGAATATCTAAAGCAATCGAAGGAAATATAAACTACTGGAAAAGATTTACTAATAAAGGATGCACAGCTAATAAATCAGACTTAAAAGCAAATATAGCATATTCAGCATGTGTTACTGCAAAAGATGTAGAAGCTGATGCAATCATAGCATATACTCATACAGGAGATACAGCTAACATATTAGCAGGATTAAAACCAGCTTGCCCAGTAATAGCAATAACAGACGATGAAAAAACATTCAATAAATTATCTGTAACATCAAATACTTATCCAGTATATGTAGAAGCACAAAAAGATATTGATACAACAATTGGAAAAGGAATTACAGAACTAGAAGCAAAAGGAATCATCGAAAAAGGAGATAAAATCGTTATTGCAGGTGGTAACAAAATACTTCCATTAGAAAAAGAAAGTCAAGTAATTGGTGGAGTAATGAAAATATAGTTGGAATTTTGAGGCAAATTCAGACATTTGCCTCTTTTTTCATGTTTAATCAAAAACGACGAAAAAACTGTTGAAAATATTGTCAAATTATGTCAAAATAAGGAATATAAAATAAAAAATGAAAGAGGATAAAAATGGGAAAAGAAAATATAAAGAAACAAAGAGAAAAAGAAGCTAGGTTTGTGAATACTACGGTAATGAGTGAAGAAATAATTAATAAATTCTATAAATTTTATGCTAGAAGAGTTAATAGATTTGATTTCTATTCATTTCTAATATGTGGATTATTACTTATAATAATTGCAATTAATTTTTTAATACATGGAAACGAATATTTTTTAGGAATTGTAGGAAATATTATTACGAGTATAATACTAATAGGAATAGGAATTTGCTTTTGGATGTCCGCATTTAAAACACAAAAATATGATAAGAAAAGCATGGTAAAAATTTATTCAGAAGATATATCAAATCTTTTAAATGACTATTATTTTGATAATAGCAAAGTCGTTATTGTAAATAAATATGGAGAAACTGAAAGAGTATATGACTATTTAGAAGCAATATATGAAGCAAAGGATTATTATTATATTTTTACAACAAAGAAAAATTGCCATATAATGAGAAAAGATAGCTTTAAAAAGGGAAGAGAAGAAGATTTTCATAAATTCATCAAAGAGAGAATGGGAAAGAACTATAAAAAAAGATGTATAAGAAAAAAAGAGAAAGAGGTAGATTAATCTATCTCTTTCAAACAGTTATATAAAATTTTCTCTAAATGGGTAGTATCAACTACTGACTCAATACATGCAGTTAGCATTTCTTGAGGATTCACTTCCTTTATTTCAAGTAAATATCCGGTTAACATATGCTAATTGTCTTATAAATTCCCTAATAGTTCTTCCGTTTCCTTCTCTAAAAGGATGTAATACATTAAGTTCAGACATATAATAAGCAAGTTTTTTTGAAATTTCTTCTTTAGACAAATTTTTTAAATTATCTTTACTTAATTTCGTAAGAAGTTCATTCAATTGGTCTTCAATATATTCCCATTTTGCAAAGCGAAAACTATCTTTGGCAATATCTTCAGATCTAATCTTTCCAGCAAAAGGGTATATATCTTCAAATAAATACTTATGAATAGAAAGAAAATGATAAATATCGAATTTTCCAATCTTTTTATTCTGTCTTAAATCATATAATTTCAACAATACAAGCTTTCTCTCTAAAGTAGAAAGCTTATTGTTATCGTGAATATTTAGTTTGTTTACAAGAACATCGCTATCAGGATAGCAATATATTGAATTAACAGCTTCATATAATTCAAACATTATAAATCTCCTTTTATAATATCATTGATAGCTTGATTCATAGTAATTTCATTAGTTGATAATTTCTTTAACATAGAAATATCATCATCTGTAACATACATATTTTCAATAGCTAAATCATTTTTTAAATTTTCAATATCTAAATTAAATTTTTCTTCAAAATTCATATTTTTTCTCCTTCAAAACACAATTCTATTATACCATATTTTGAAGAAAAAATCAAATTTAATCAATAAAATTTGTCTTAACGACTCCCTCGTTTTTAGGATATTCTAAGCCAGATTTCTTAGCTATATCAATGCATTTTAAAAGCCAAGCCATATTATTTCCTAAAGTTCTCATTGTTTGCATTCCTTCTAAATCTCTTTTAACTTCATCAGGGTTTGTTCCATGAACCTGATTCCAATATTGAGAAGTAACAATTGGCATATTACTCATTGAAAAATACTTATTAATTTGATCAAATGTAGCAGATGCGCCACCTCGTCTACAACTACAAATACAGCAAGCTGGTTTGTTTTCAAATAATTTACGTCTTCCATAAAATGCTCTGTCCATAAAAGAAGTAAGAGCACCAGAACTAGAAGCAAAATGAACTGGGCTGCCAAAAACAAATCCATCAATATCTGGAACTTTATTTAAAAAATCATTAACTATATCATTTCTAAAGCATTTTCCAGTTTTTAAGCAAGCATTACATCCAATACATCCTGCTAAAGGTTCAATACCTAACCATAAAAATTCTGTTTCTATATCATTGTTCTCTAAAGCATTAGCAACTTCTTGTAATCCTGTATATGTACATCCTTTCTCATGAGGACTACCATTTACTAATAAAACTTTCATAATTACCTCCTTACAACAATATTATACAATTTTAAAGTAAATATGAAAAGTACTTTATCTTTTTATAAAAAATAAAGGATTACAATTTAGTAATATAAAAAAGATAATTAGAAAAATGGCAATAATGGAGAACAAAATAAGAAATATAAAAAAATCCTTAAAGTGAGAATAATCACATAGATTATGTAACTTTTTCAACAGCGCACCTCCAATCTGCATAAAAAGTTTAAATAATTCTTTTATATTATATGAAACGAAAATGAAAAAGTAATAAGTTGTAACAACAAAAAAAGTTTTACATAATATGTTAATAGGGAGGAAATATTTATGTGTAGATGCAGAATGAATAACAATACGAATAATTGGGATAACTACAATTTAAATAATATGACACGAAATACAGACATGTGTGAATGTGGATTTGATGATGATTCTCCATTTCCAGAAAATTATATGTATGGGCAAAGTTATGTTCCAATTCAATATATGAGTAATACTTTTAGACCAGATGTTGGACTAAGGATGGGAACGATTTTTCCAGAGCTAGTTAGTCCATATACTGCAGGCCAAAGCTTAGAAGAAATCAACTTTTTAAGAGATTCTAATGAAATAAGGGAGGGATGTAATAGTGGAAAGTAATTGTAACTATAATTGCAACTGTAATTGTACTTGCAATTGCAGAGAAACTGATAATAACTGTACAAGAGAAGAATTAATGAATAATGTTAGAAAATATAATTTCGCTATAACAGAACTTGCGCTTTATTTAAATACACATCCTTGCGATGAAAATGCTCTAGCTTTGCATAAAGAATATGCTAAATGTTATAGAGATGCAGTAGAAAAATATCAAAAAATGTATGGACCACTTACAATTTTCTATCCATGTAATAGATGGAGATGGCTAGAAAATCCTTGGCCATGGGAAGGAGGAAACTATTAATGTGGACTTATAATAAGACATTACAATATCCAATAAAAATAAAACAAAAAGACCCTCGTTTAGCAAAATTCATAATTTCTCAATATGGTGGACC
>CALXVF010000095.1 GCA_944391895.1 uncultured Clostridia bacterium | reverse complement strand
AATATAACTACAAAAACTAATATATTTTCTACCTTTTTCTTATTGTTTCCATCGTTTTTTGAAAACATTTTCTTAATTGTATCTTTAAACATAACTCTCCTCCATTATTCTATAATTATGTTTTTTTCTTTTACTGCATATGTCTCATTTAAATATTTTTTGAGTTCTTTTTCTTCACTCTTTGATATTCCTTTAATAACTTGGTCTTTTACACTATTTTCTTTTTCTCCTATTTGAACTTCATTTATAATCACTTGGTTGATTGATGAAACATTTTCATTTTTGTCATCATCTTCCTCGATTTCATATATGCCAGTAATTTTTAGTTCTTCTATCTCATAGTTTTCATTTGTTTTTAATTCTACTTTTTCACAACCATATCCTTTGTTTTTTAATTTTGAAATCACATCTTGATTCAGATTTGTTATATATATCTCATTAATACTTTCTTCTGTATTAGTCTGCATCTCTGTCTCATTTGTTTCTATGTTTAGCGCATAATTTTCTAAGTTTAAATCTATATCTTTTCCCACAACTGGATTTATTACTGAAAAAAGTACATAGACTCCTATAACTATTTTTATGTATTTTTTACTTTTCCCTTCTGGCAATAGCATTTGTATTATGATTCCAATTATTACTGCAAATATAATTTGCTGTGCCCATGAACTGATGAAAGAAATCATCTTTTCTCCTCTCTAGCCATACATAAGTCCACTATTAGATATTTTCATAACAATCGCTATTCCTATGATTAGCAGGACTGTTAATGCAAATAGCACTGCTAAGAAAATTTTAAATGTGCCTCCCATTTGTTCCATTATTCCGACTATTTTATCGTCTGCTATTGGCTCACATAGTGCTGCTCCTAGATAATATGTTATTGTGAGGGCTGCGAGTTGCACAATTGGTCTAATACAAATTGCTATTATAACTATTATTCCTACAACTCCTACAGCATTTTTTATTATATTGCTACACCCCATAATTGTATTTACTGCGTCTCCTAAAATGCTTCCTACCACTGGTACTACTGATGAAATTGCTGTTTTCGCTGCTTTAGCGGTAACTCCATCTATGCTTGATGTAAGCCCTCCTTCTAATGATGTTACACTTACAAATAAAGTTAGTACTGTACCTAGAATCCATACCATACTCGAATTTAAGAACTTTGACAATTTACCTACTTGTGCTTGATCAGATATTTTTGAAATAATTCCTAATGCTGTTGCAACAAGTGCAATTGGAATTAGGATATTTGTCATAAAATTACTTATAAATGTTACTAGAAGAAGAAGAATTGGTTGCAACATTCCGGATGAGACTACATTTCCTGTAGTTATCATGAGGGTTATCATTAGTGGAATCAAGCTATTTGCAAATCCAGTCAGATTTTGCACAGCAGTTTTCATTTCTGTAATGATACTTGAGAAATTAGTCATTATTAAAGTTATTATTAATATGTATTCTATAAAATAAGCAATTTTTGAGACATTTTCATTTCCTAAATTTTCACTTATTGCTTTTAATATGCTATGTATCACTACTATAATCATTACACTTCCAACTGTTATTAATGCATTTTTTACATTGTCTCCTAGAAGTTTGAAGATTATATTTATTATCATTCCATTATCTAATTTTCCACTAATACTTGCTGTAAATATTTCATTTATGTCTATGTCGCCAAATGCATCTTGGGTATATTTTTCAGAATCTGATAAAAATGTGGATATTCCTAATGAATCAGCTTGTGATTCTATTAAATTTTGCTCATCTGTTGCTTTTACTGTTGGTGATAATGAGTATGAAACTATTGCAATTAGAAATATAATTAGATATTTTTTCATTTTTTCTCCTTTGTTATGGCAATATTTTTACAATAGTATCTATTAATGCATTTATAATTGGAATTGATAAAGATATTATTAGAATTTTTCCTCCTACATCTACTTTACTTGCTATTGCGCTTTCTCCAGCATCTTTGCATATGCTTACTGCAAACTCTGTAAGGATTGCTATTCCAGTTATTTTAATGAGTATTATTAAAAAATCATTATTTATGTTGGTTTTGTTCGAAATACTTTGAATCATATCAATAATTCCGCTTAGTGTGTCAGATGCTAATGCTAATATTAAAACTCCAGCTAAAATTGATGCATATATAGCAAACTCGGGTCTATACTGTTTTAAAATTACTATTATGATTACGGCTATAAATGCTATTCCTATGATTTTTATAATATCCATATTTCTACCTTTCTAAATTTCTACCATTTCAAGTTCTATAAATTAAACATTGTTCTAACTGTAGAGAAAAGTGAACTTACTTCTTTTATTACCATTGTAAGTACAATTATAAGACCTGCTAATGTTGTCATCATAGCTTGATCTTCTCTTCCAGCTCTTACTAGAACTTGATATAATACAGCAACTAAAATTCCTATGGCAGCTATTTTAAATAATAAATCTATACTCATAAAACCTCCATTTCATCGCTTTTCTCAGACAAAGAATTCCTTTATATTAATACTATTACAATGGCTAGTCCCACAGTTGCTCCTAGTGTTTTATACAATTTTTCGTTTTTGGCTTTTTCATTTTCTGCATCTTTTATTTGTACATCTATAAACTTATTAGTTAGTCTTATCTCGCTAACTTGTCCATCAATATCTGTTCTTCCTAGCATTTTAGCTAATCCTTTTAAAATCTCTATGTCTTCTTTTGTAAAACTAGTATTTGCATTATTAACCGCTTCCTCCCAAGCTTCTCCCGCTGATATATTCTCCATTTTCTTAGAAGAATTGCTAAAAATCTCTCCTATATTCTCACTCATTTTTTTAGATATTTCTTCGAATACATCTGGTATTGGCTCATATGTAAACTTTATCTTTTCTTCAAAGAAATTAAGTGCTTTTCTAATTTCCTTTAAATCCCTGACTCTGTTTGAATACTTTTTAGACATGAGTAATCCTATGTAACTTGTCCCGAAATAAAATCATTCCTAAAATAATTAATTTTATTACTATCATATGTATAAACCTCTTTTCTTTTGTTTATAATAATTATATTCGTATTATTCATAATTAGACCAAAATTCCATCTACACTTTTATACATATTCTTATCTAAATAATATATTTTCCCTATTTTTCCTCTGCTTTCGAGAAAAATAATCCTTTTAAACAATTTTTCTTCATATAATGAATTTAACGACTCATTTTTTCTAAGCTCAGAAATGTCTGCTCCATGTGCTGTAAAAATACCTTTAACTCCTGAACAGATTCCATAATTAATTGCCTCTAAATCGTCCTTTGTACCTATTTCATCTGCCACTATCACTTGAGGAGCCATAGTTCTAATAGCTATTTTCATTCCTAAACTTTTAGTCACATTATCCATGACATCAGTTCTTAGCCCTATGTCATTCTGCGGTATTCCTTTGTACATTGAGGCAATTTCTCCTCTTTCATCAATAAGAGATACCGTAAAACCACTGTTGCTTATATTTCTTACTAAATCTCTAAGAATAGTCGTCTTTCCGCATCCAGGTTTAGAAACAATTAACGTATTATTTATTTCTCCATTTACTAATACATCTTTCATTATTTCATCACTAGCGCCAATAATCTCTCTTGCTACTCTAAAATTTAATGAAGAAACATAATTGACATTTATTATTTTTCCTTCCTTCATAGCCACATTACCAGTTATACCAACTCTGTGACCTCCAGCAAGAGTAATATATCCATCACATATTTGGCTCTGGTATGAATAGATTGAATTATTGCATAGAGATTGTAAAATATTTACTATTTCTACTTGATTAACAATGTGTTCTAGTATATCTTCCTTGCCTGGATATTTTAGAATAACTGGCCTATCTACTCTTATTCTTATCTCTTCAAGAGTGTTCTCATCTATCCTGTAGCAAATATCTCTTGATAAAACTCTAGTAATAGAACGTAAATCTGACATATTACCTCCTAATCCGACCAAGGGGGACGCCCCTTTTTGGTCGAGCCTCGACCAATGGGGACACCCTTGCTTTTTTTCCTTGATATATAAGCATTTATTCTCTATCTTGTTTCTTTGAACCGCACAAAATCCTTATTTTTACGCTTATATATTGCTTGTTTTTTAACCACTTATTCTTATTTTTTATGCTTATGTCTGTCCCTTTTGGCTGAATTTCGACCAAAAAGGGGCGTCCCCTTTGGTCGAAAAAAATAAGTAGCTATATTAAATATATGCTACTTATTTTTCTTTTATTACTTGTTTTTATCTTTTATTTTTCATTTTTATTTTTTCATTTTTCCCTTATTCATCCCAATTATGATATACATTCATTACATCATCTAGATCTTCTAGGTTATCTATTAATCTTTGCATTTTTTCTGCGCCTGCTTCGTCTAGTTCTACTGTTGTTGTAGGAACCATACTTACTTCTGCTTGTGCAAATTCTAGTCCTTGATTTTCTAATGCTTCTCTTACTGTTGAAAAGTCTTTTGGGTCTGTTGTGATTTCAAAACATTCTTCGTCAGCTTTGAAGTCTTCTGCTCCACTATCTAATGCTAGCATCATCATATCGTCTTCTGATAAGTTTGTTGTTTCTCTATCTATTACGATAACTCCTTTTTTATTGAACATATATGATACACATCCTGTTGTTCCTAAGTTTCCTCCTGCTTTATCAAATACGTGTCTTACATCTGCTGCTGTTCTATTTTTATTATCTGTACTTGCTTCTACTATTACTGCAACTCCATTTGGTCCATATCCTTCATATGTTATTTCTTCATATGATTTGTTGCTTCCTTCTCCTGATGCTTTTTTTATTGAGTTGTTTATTGTATCATTAGGCATATTATTTGCTTTACATTTAGCAATAACATCTCTTAATTTTGAGTTACTTGTCGGGTCAGGTCCACCTGCTTTTACTGCTAATAGTATTTCTCTTCCT
>CALXVF010000094.1 GCA_944391895.1 uncultured Clostridia bacterium | reverse complement strand
TAATTTTATGGAGGAAAAAACAAATTATGGGATTTTTTAAATGGTTTACTTCAAAGGCAAAAATGAAAAGATGGATATTTCTAATATTAGTAGGAATTATTTTAGTCGGTTATGGAATATCTACACTACTATATTTTGATACATTAGGCGCGATTGAAATATTAAAGATTGTAGGTTCGTTTGTTATAGGATTTACTACGATAATTATAGGGTTTGTGTTCATGCAAAAAAGAACATTGGAACTACTTGTAGAAGAAAGTGATACAAGAAAAGAAACTCAAAATGTAAATACATTAATATTCAACAAAAAAGTATATAATCAAGGACCTAAAATAGTTGTAATAGGAGGAGGTAGTGGACTTAATACAGTACTTCGTGGGCTTAAAAATTATACAGATAACATAACTGCTATAGTAACTGTTTCAGACTATGGAAAAACGCCTACAGATTCAAGAAAAGCGCTTCAAGTTCTACCTTTAAGTGATATAAGAGAAAGTTTAGTTGCTTTATCATATAATGAGGGAGAAATGGAAAGCCTTTTAAATACACAATTTAAATCAGGGCAACTAAAGGACTTAACATTTGGAGATATATACTTTCTTGCAATGAACAACATACATAGAAACTTTACAGAATCTATTGAAAATTCAAAAGAAGTATTGAATATTACAGGAAAAGTTTTACCAGTAACACTTGAAGAAATTAAAATATGTGCTGAATTAGATGATGGAACAGTAATAGAAAATAGAGATAAAATACCTGAATATGTCAGTGAAACAGCTACAAAGATAAATAGAATTTACATAAATCCAACTAATTGCACTCCAGCACCAGGGGTTATAGAAGCAATAAAAGAAGCAGATGCCATAATAATTGGACCAGGAAGCTTGTATACAAATGTTATTCCTAACTTATTGGTTAGAGGTATTGCTAAAGCAATAAAAGAATGCAACGGAATTAAAATATATGTAAGTAACATAATGACAGAACTAGGACAAACGGATGAATATACTTTATCTGACCATATTAGAACAATCAACGAATATGTTGGAGAAGGAGTTATTGATTACTGCATTTATGATACTGGTGAAATTGTACCAGAATTCATTAAAAAATATAATTTCAAAGGTTCAGACATTGTACTACCAGACATACAAAAAGCGAAAGAAATGGGTGTCAAATTAATACAAAGAAATCTTTCAAAAGTAGAAGGAGATTCAATAAGACATGATTCAGATGTAATAGCTTCTACAATAATACAATTAATTTGTGATGAATTAAAATTTGAAGATATGCAAAATGATAGTAAGTATATGCTTTTAAATTCAAGATTAAAAGAAACAAAGCGTGAAATTAAGAAAAGAGAAAAGAAGGAAAAGAAATTCCAAAAATCTGGAAAAAAACCTTTTGAAAGAAGACCAGAAACTTCAAAGAGCAAGTTTAATACTAAATACAAAGATAGAATAGAGTCAATAAAAGATAGTGATAAGAACACCGCCGCAAGAAGAAAAATGATTGAAAATATTGAAAAGGGCAATAAAAGGAAAAAATAGCATTAAAACTCAAGAAAAAGGAAAGGAAGTAAACAAATGAGAGAATGGGTAATAACTAATGGAATAGGTGGATTCGCTGCTTCAACAGATATTGGATTTAATGCAAGGAGATATCATGGATTACTAATAGCTCCATTAAATCCTCCTGGACTAAGAAAATTGATTTTATCAAAAGTAGATGAAAGTATTATCATCGACGACAAAAAATATGACTTATACACTAATGAGTGTAAAGGAAAAATGTCAGATGGATACAAATACATTACAAGTTTTGAAAAAACAATAATACCAGTATATACATATAAAGTACAAGATGTGATAATTGAAAAATCTGTTTGTATGTTATACAGAAAAAACACAGTTGCAGTAGTATATAGAATAGTTAACCAAAAAGCAAAAGCCAAATTGTTACTTACTCCAATAGTAAATTTTAGAGATTTTCATGCTGAAACGAAGGAACTAAAATTTAAATACACTCAAAAAATAAATAGAGATAGAGTAGAATTAGACTTTGGCAAGGATAAAGGAAAAATAAATATATGTGTTTATGGCAGTAAATATCAAGAACATCATGACGATATATTTTATTCTATGTACTATGCAAAAGAAGAAGAAAGAGGTTTTCATGCTGAAGAAAATCATGCAGTTCCAGGTACCTTTGAGGTTGATATAAAGCCAAATGAAGACAAAGAAATTACATTTCTTTGCTCACTTTCAGGAGAATATGGAAATGAACTAGATGAACTGGCTAGATTAAGTGGTTCAAAAATAATTGAAAATGAGACTAAAAGAATTAATGAACAAATAGAAGCATCAAGGTTATTAGAAGAAAAGAATTTACCTAAAAATGAAGAAGAAAGACAAAGCTATATAGATTTAGTAAAAAAATATATTATAGCTTCAGACAATTTTATAGTAAATAGACCAAGTATGAATCTTCATACAATAATAGCTGGATATCCTTGGTTTTTAGACTGGGGAAGAGATAGTTTAATTGCTTTCGAAGGGTTATTACTAATTTCAAAAAGATTTGACATTGCTAGAGAAGTACTACTAACTTATGCTAACAATGTTAAGCAAGGAATAGTACCAAATGGTTTTGATGAATATGATGGACATGCATTGTACAATTCAGCAGATGCATCACTTCTATTCTTTGAGCAAGTTCGAAAATATTTGGATTATACCAATGATTATGAATTTGTAAAAGAAAAATTATATAAAATAATGATAAAAATCATAGATAACTATTTGGATGATACAAATATTGATGGAAATAATATAAGATTTGATGATAGAACATACCTTATTTCATCAGGTACAATGGATACTCAAAATACATGGATGGATGCAAAAGTTAATGGAGTACCAGTAACGCCTAGAAATGGTAAAGCAGTAGAAATTAATGCACTATGGTATAATGCATTAAGAATAATGCAAGACCTATCAAAGAAATTCATGAAAATAGGTAGACAATATGAATATGGAATGCTAGCAAAAAATTGTCAAAGATCTTTTGTAAAAAGATTTTATAATCCATATAAAAAATGTTTATACGATGTGCTTGGTGATGATAAAGTAAGACCAAATCAAATATTTGCAATTAGTACATCTCATCCAGTGTTAGATTGTGATAAGGATATGGCTAAAACCATATTTGTTACAATAACACAAAGACTTCTTAACAGATATGGACTTCAAACATTAGCAGCAGGAGAAAAAGGATTTGAACCAATTTATTCAGGTTCACCAGAAGAAAGAGATAGTAAATATCATCAAGGAGTAACTTGGCCATGGCTTTTAGGTCAATACTATGATGCTTTAAAAAATATGATAAAAGCCGAGAAAAATGAACAAAGCAAAGCTAGATTAAAAAGTACATTAACACAATTTAAATTAAATGTAGCAAATACATTTACTAAAGAATTAGAACAAGGAAATACAATTGGAAGTATAAGTGAAATTTACGATTCTGTATTACCTACCAAAGGAAAAGGAGCTTTTGCTCAAGCTTGGAGTGTTGCAGAAGTATTTAGAATTTTACTAGATAAACAAGAGGATATAAAATGAGAATATTAGGAATAGACCCAGGATTTGCAATAACTGGATATAGCATAATAGAATATAAGGGAAATCATTTCTCACTAATTAATTCAGGAGCGATTCTCACAAAAGCAGGAGAATCGTTTCCAGATAGATTAGTAAAAATATATGACGATTTAGAGGTAATTATTGATACATATAAACCAGAAGTTATATCTATAGAAGAATTATTTTTCAATACAAATACAACAACTGCCATCAATGTTGCACAAGCAAGGGGAATTATATTAGTAGTAGCAAGAAAAAAGAATGTGCCAATATATGAATATACACCTCTTCAAATAAAACAAGCTGTAACAGGATATGGAAGAGCAGATAAACTTCAAGTTCAAAAAATGGTAAAATCCATTTTGAAAGTAGACAAATTACCAAAACTAGATGATACAACAGATAGCATGGCAGCAGCAATTTGTTTTGCACATTCAAATAGATTTTCAAAATGTTTATAGAGGAGAAAAATGGTATACTTATTATTTGGAGAAGATGAATATTTAAGAAATGAATATGTAAAGAAAATAAAAAAATCTTTTGGAACATTGCAATTAGGAATTAACTATGTGCAAATAGATGAGTCAAATAAGGGAAATATAATATCAGATATAGAAACTCCTGCATTTGGCTTTGAAAAGAAGTTAATAATTGCAAAAGATACAGGGCTTTTCAAAAAGAAAGATTCGCTTTCTGATAAAATTGCAGAATACCTAAAAGATAATATAGACAATTTGCAAGATGTAGAACTTGTATTTATTGAAAAAGAAGTAGATAAGAATGGACTATATAATGTAATAAATGCAAAAGGAAAAGTAGAAGAATTCAAAGAGCAAACAGTACCAATGCTTATTAAAAAAGTAAAACAAATTGCAAATAGTTATGGAGTGGAAATAAAGGAAAATGTGGCTCAGTATTTTCTTGAATGTGTTGGAACAAATATGAGTGACATAATTAATGAAATTAGAAAACTTATTGAATATGCTGAAAAAGGCGGAGAAATTAAAAAGGAAGATATTGATAGTCTAAGCATAAAAAAATCAGAAAGCATAATATTTGACTTGACAGATAATTTAGGAAAGAAAAATATAAAAAATGCACTTGAGGTTTTAAACAATTTAATATATGCAAAAGAACCAATTCAAAGAATACTTGTAATGCTATATAATCACTTCAAAAAATTATATATTATAAAATTGGCAGTAGAAGAAAATAAGAATATAGCACAAAGTTTAAATCTAAAACCTAATCAATCTTTTTTAGTGGGTAAATATAGTACGCAAGCAAAATATTTCCAAAAAGATGAGCTTAGAAAATTACTAGAAGAATTAATAAATATAGATGCACTTTCAAAATCTGGTGAAGTAGATATAAATATTGGATTAGAGTCAGTACTTTGCAATTATT
>CALXVF010000093.1 GCA_944391895.1 uncultured Clostridia bacterium | reverse complement strand
AAAAATCAACCAGATTTTATTTTCTGATTGATTTTGTATCAATTCTATTAGTTCGAACAGATACGTCATTGGTGCAGATGGTGGGACTCGAACCCACATGGTTTCCCGCCAGATTTTGAGTCTGGTGCGTCTGCCAGTTCCGCCACATCTGCAAATTACTTATATATCTTAACACATTTTTTTTGAAAAGTCTATACAAATTTCAAAAAAATAAAGTATACGAATATTATCATATACTTTATTTTTTTAGGCCTATTCTTCCTCTTCATCGAATTGTGAATTATATAGTCTTGCATAAGCACCATTCTTAGCTAGAAGTTCTTCGTGATTTCCTTGTTCAACAATATCTCCATGTTCCATAACAAGTATCAAGTCTGCATTTTTTATAGTAGATAATCTATGTGCAATAATGAAACTTGTTCTTCCTTTCATTAAGTTATCCATTGCTGACTGAATTTGAATTTCTGTTCTAGTATCAATGCTTGATGTTGCTTCATCTAGTATTAATATTTTAGGGTCAGCCAATATAACACGAGCTATTGTTAAAAGTTGTTTTTGTCCAGCTGAAATGTTTGATGTTTCTTCATTCAATACCATCTCATAAGAATTTGGTAAAGTTTTTATAAAGTGATGAACATGAGCTGCTTTTGCTGCTTCAATTACTTCTGCAAGCGTTGCATCTGGCTTTCCATATCTTATATTGTCTTTAACTGTACCACTAAACAACCATGTATCCTGAAGAACCATTCCAAACATTTTTCTAAGGTCTCCACGGTTAAAGTCTTTTATGTTATTTCCATCTATATAAATTCCACCTGAATTTACATCGTAAAATCTCATTAGAAGCTTAACCATAGTTGTTTTTCCAGCACCAGTTGGTCCTACTATCGCTATTTTTTGACCATCATGTACCTTTGCATTAAAATCATGAATTATAATATTATCTGGGTCATATCCGAATTCTACATGGTCAAATGTAACATTTCCTGCTAATCCTTCTGTACTCTTTGGATTTTCTAATTCTTGAATTTCTTCTTTTTCCTCTAGGAATTCAAAAACTCTTTCTGCTGCTGCAACCATTGTTTGAAGCATTCCAGAAATTTGAGCTATTTGTGAAATTGGTTGTGTAAATTGTTTCATATATTGTATAAATGATTGTATATTACCAACTGTTATCTTTCCATTTGCTGCTAAAAATCCACCAAGTATTGCTACGGCAACATATGCCACATTTCCTATAAAATTCATTAATGGATGCATTAAACCAGATAGGAATTGTGATCTCCATGCTGAACGATACAAATTATTATTTTCTTTATCAAATGTTTCTTCTACTTTTTCTTGAGCATTGAATGCTTTTACAATTAATTGTCCTCCATATACTTCCTCTATCTGTCCATCTAAATATCCCAAGTGTTCTTGTTGGGCTGTAAAGTATTTTTGTGATCTTTTTACTATTTTACTAACGACAAACATTGTAATTGGTAATATTAATATTGCTATTATTGTCATTTCCCAGCTAATTGAAATCATCATTATTAGTATTCCAACTACTGTACATATAGCTGTTATAATATGTGTAACACTTTGATTAAGATTTTGTGAAAGCATATCTATATCATTTGAAATTATTGATAAAACTTCTCCATTAGTTCTTTTATCAAAATACTTCATTGGTAATTTATTTATTTTCTTAGCCAAATCATTTCTTAATTTATATGTTACTTTTTGTGCAACGTTTGTCATTACAAAACCTTGAATAGCTGAAAAGAGCATACTTATTACGTAGATAACTAATAAAGTTATTAATATATTAGCTATTGCTTCAAAATTTATTCCTTCTCCTCCGGAAAGTTTGCTAATTAGTCCATTGTATATTTCTGTTGTAGCATTACCAAGAATTTTTGGTCCTACTATTGTAAAGATTGTACTTCCTATGGCAAATATTAAAACTATAATTATAGGAATTTTATATGGTGCTAAATATCCTTTTATTAGTTTTTTTACTGTTCCACCAAAGTCTTTTGCTTTTTCTGGGGCCTTGTTTGAGCCACTTCTCATAACTCCCATTGGTCCTGGCATACTACTTCTCCTCCTTTCCGTTTAATTCTTCTTCTGTTAATTGTGATAAAGCAATTTGCTTATAAGTATCACAATTTTTAAGTAATTCTTCGTGAGTTCCTTTTCCAACTATTTTTCCTTCTTCTAATACTATAATTTGGTCAGTATTCATTATTGTACTGATTCTTTGTGCAACTATGATAACTGTTTTATTTTTTGTTTGGCTATTTAAAGCTTCTCTTAATGCTTTATCTGTTTTTAAGTCTAATGCTGAAAAACTATCATCAAATACATATATTTCTGGATCTATTGCTAATGCTCTTGCAATTGATAAACGTTGTTTTTGTCCACCTGATACGTTATTTCCTCCTTGTGCAATTGGTGAATTATATCCGTCTTCTTTTTTTTCAATAAATTCAGTTGCTTGTGCTATACTTGCAGCTTTTTTCATTTCTTCATCAGAAATATTTTCTTTTCCATATTTGATATTTGATTCTATTGTTCCTGAGAATAGTACTCCTTTTTGTGGAACAAATCCTATTCTTGAACGTAAATCTTTTTGTGATACCTCTTTAATATTTACGCCATCTACCAATAGTTCTCCACCAGTAACATCATAAAATCTAGGTATTAAATTTACTAATGTAGATTTTCCGCTTCCTGTACTTCCTATAATAGCAGTTGTTTTTCCTGGTTCTGCAGTAAAGTCAATATCTTCCAATATTTCTGTATCTGCATCTGGATATCTAAATGATACATTTTTGAATTCTATTAAACCTTTTTTGTTTTCATCAAATTTTAATTGTTCTTCTACTGGTTTATCCTTTATATGTGGTTCTGTATCTAATACTTCATTAATACGTTTTGCAGATACTGATGCTCTTGGTATCATTATTGATATAACTGAAATTAATAAAAAGCTCATTACTATTTGCATTGTGTATTGTAAGAAAGCCATCATGTCTCCAACTTGCATTATTCCTTGGTCAACGCTATGTCCACCTACCCAAATTATAAGAATCATAATAGATTGCATTACAAACATCATCGCTGGCATCATTAAGCTCATAGATTTATTTACAAATATGCTATTTTTCATTAAATCTTGATTTGCTTCATCAAATCTTTTTTCTTCTCTTTTCTGTGTATTAAATGCTCTAATGACAGGCAAACCTGTTAAGATTTCTCTTGAAACTAAATTTAATCTGTCTATCAAAGATTGCATTTTTCTAAATTTAGGCATGGCTACTATAAATAATATCAATACTATTGCTATTATTGAAAATACGGCTAATGCAATAACCCAAGCCATTGATGTCGTACTTGTACGTACAACTCTTAATATTCCACCAATACCTATGATTGGGGCATATACAACAACTCTAAATAACATTGTTATTAATTGTTGAATTTGTTGCACATCGTTTGTACTTCTAGTAATTAATGAAGCTGTTGAGAATTGATTGAACTCTGCTGTTGAAAAGCTTAGTACTTTTTTGAATATTTTTTCTCTTAATGTTTTTCCTAATTTAGCTGCAACTCTTGATGATAAAAACATTATTGTAACAGCAGATGCCATGCTTATAAAAGCAACTCCAAGCATTTGTAAACCTGTCATAAATATATAATCGTTTTGGATTTTATCTAGATCCATTCCAATTGCAGTATATTCACTTTTTACTTCTTGGATTGCTGCTTGCTCTAATATTGAATTTGACATTGAGTCAATTTGAGTATTAATCTCTGCCAACAAAGTGTTCATTTCACCTTCTGGAATTGATTTTATTATGTCCATCACACTCATTTGAGCCATCATAGCATATTGTGGCGATGTACTGTCTAATCCTTGTAGCATCTTTTCTTTTATTTGTGCTGCATTTTCTTCATCTTGTACTTGATACAAAATCATTAAAGGTCTTGACATTATCCCTTCAAGTTCCTCTTTTTCATTCTTATTTAAGTCTTTTAACTCATAAAGATTTTGGTTGTTTAATTCTGGATATTCTTCTATATTCTTTTCTGTTTTTTTCATTTGAACATAGCTATCTTGTATTTTTTCGTCCTCATCTGTAAAATACATTAAGTTATTCAATTGGTCTTCTCTAATCGCTTCTGGAACTGCATATTCTATTCCACCTTGCTGTATACCAGTATTTACAATCTTCGATGTAAAGTCTGGTAGATTCAAGTCAGCTGCAGCTTGAACACATAGCAATATTACGATTACAATTACCAATAATATAGATTCTTTTAAGTTTTTTAATATTTTTAGCATTGTCTCTCCTTTCTTAAAACGCCAAATTTAATGTAATCTATCTGTTTTAAATAATTTTCTCTACTACTTGTATAATCCTCTGTACTAACAGTTTGAATTATGGCTAATTTTGTTACAGCTTTTAACATGTCTATTACTACTTTTAAATCTTCTTTCTTTTTGAAATCTGATGTATCAGTATTTTCCAACATGAAATTCATTAGCTCCATTTTGTGCTTATTAAGTCCAAACACCATACCATCATTTGGTTTTGAGTTTTTAAAAAAAGTTTTATAAAACTCTCGATCTGATTCGCTTTTTGAAGCTTTTATAATATTATCGTAGAAACTTATAAATGCATCGAATATATTGCCTTCTTCTTGTAACTTGTCTCTTAAAATTTCTGTCGTCCTTTCATCTACTTTTTCTATTAAATATTCTAATAAATCTTGTTTACTAATAAAATACTGATAAAAACTTCCTCGTGGAATTTCCGCGTCAGTAATTATATTATTGATTGAGGCTTCAGATAGAGGAACTCTGGTAAATTCTTTTTTAGCAGCCAAAAGTATTTTGTTCTTTTTTTCATCCGAAAGATTCATAAAAGTTTGTGTTGGCATTTTATACCTCCTTTTAATATGACATCGTGTCATTTATTATATATTAATATACATATATTGTCAATTCATCTTCTGTGAACTTTTCGTGAAAAAATACCATTTTCATATTGAATACTTTTTTCATTATGATATAATTTTGTTATTATTTATG
>CALXVF010000092.1 GCA_944391895.1 uncultured Clostridia bacterium | reverse complement strand
TTGAATATAAAAGAAGAGGAATAAATCCAATCATAGTTGCTGCAAATGGAATATATAGTGATTTCTTAAAAGAAAATGATATTAATTTTGAAGAAGTAGATTTTCCTCTTGAAAATAATGTAGATAGTAATAAAATGAAAAGAATAATGGAAATAATTGAAAAATATGAAGTAGAGCAAGTAATAATTAATCAACTACCTTGTATATTATCAGTAATGCCTGCTTGCATAATAAAAAATATACCATATGTTGCATATGTTCATACATCATTTTCTACGATTAAAAATGATGATAATAACATGTACAATTGGTATGAAAGAACATATCCAATTTACCAAGATTTGCTTAAAATATATTTTCAAAATGCATATAAAATTGTTGCTATTTCAGAATTAGCAGCAGAATATGTAGTTAATAGGTATGATGCGACAAAAGACAAGGTAATAATACTACACAATAGTATTAATTTAGATGTATATAAAAGTGAAAATAAAGAAAATAAAAAAGAAAAATTTGTATTAATATCAAGATTATCTCAAGAAAAACTGGAATCTATAAAAAACGGAGTAGAAATTTTTGAAAAATATGATTGTAAGAACAAAAAGATGACTATAGTTGGTGATGGAGATAAAAGAGAAGAACTAGAACAATATGTTAATTTAAAAAAAGATAGAAATAAGATTAAGTTTGTTGGAGCATGTACTAATGTAAAAGAAATCATAAATCAAAACGATATTGTTTTGGGAGTAGACAGAGTAATTTTAGAAGCAATTGCAATGAAAAAAATACCTGTACTCATAGGATATAGCGAGCCAAAACAAATTATAACAAAAGAAAATATAAAAATAGAAGCAGACGAAGGATTTAGTGGAGAAAATTTGAAGAGTACAAGCATAGAAGAATTGGCAAAGCAAATAAAAGAAAAAAATATAGATGTAGAAGAAAACTATAATTATGTAAAAGAGAATTTAAATATACAAAAAAATATATATACTGAAGAAAAAACAGAAATAAATTATGAAGGGGCAAATATAGAGATTATTAGACTTATAGAAAAATTACAGAATAAAAATATAGAACTACAAGAAAAAATACCAAAAATAAATGAAAAATTAAATGGAGAATTAGAAAAGGCTAATAAAGAATTAGAAGAAACAAAAAAACAAAGTGAAGAAATTTTAAAAGAATTACAAAGTGTATACAATAGTAAGAGATTTAAAATAGTAAATAAAATAGCAAACATTGTAAATCCTAATAAAAATTTTTGACAATATTGTAAATTTATACTATTATATAGAAAGGTGATAAGAATGCAAAAAGATACAGAAAATAGAGTGATTGTAGAACATGTATACAAAACTTTCGATGTATACTTAGATAAAGCAAATAGTCTAAAAGAAAAATTATTATTTTGGAAAAGAAATAGAAAAGAAACAAGAGAAGTATTAAAAGATATTAATTTAACAATAAAAAATGGAGAAGCCGTTGCTTTAATTGGAGTTAATGGAAGCGGAAAATCAACACTTCTAAAATTAATGACAAAAATAATATACCCTAATAAAGGAAAAATAACAACTAATGGGAAATTAACATCATTATTAGAGCTAGGAGCAGGATTCCATCCAGACTTTTCTGGTAGAGAAAACATTTATTTTAATGCCTCTATATTTGGACTAACAAAAAAAGAAATAGATAAAAGATTAGATCAAATCATAGAATTTTCAGAACTTGGAAATTATATAGATAACCCAGTAAGAACTTATTCATCAGGAATGTATATGAGATTAGCGTTTTCAGTAGCAATAAATGTTGATGCCGATATTTTACTAGTTGATGAAATATTATCTGTTGGAGACCAACATTTCCAAGAAAAGTGCTTAAATAAGATGAAAGAACTAAAAAAAGAAGGAAAAACAATGGTCTTTGTTACACATAGTTTGGGGTCAGCCGAAGAATTATGTGATAGAGCAGTATGGCTTAATAAAGGTGTAATTCAAATGGATGGCAAAACTGATGAAGTAATAAAAGAATATTTAAAAGAAACAACTTAAAGGAGAAAAATAATGAATGTATTTAAAGGTTTATACGATTATAGAGAATTATTGAAAACAAGCGTGAAAAAAGATATTGGTGGAAAATATAAACATTCATTTTTGGGTGTATTATGGTCTTTTGTAAATCCACTACTTCAAATTATTGTGTATGCAATAGTGTTCCCTCTTATAATGAGAAACAATATTGAATATTATGTAGTATTTATGGTATGTGGACTTATTCCATGGAACTATTTTTCGACAGTAATAAATAGAGCATCATTTACGATGATAGAAAATGGGAATATTATAAAAAAAGTGTATTTCCCAAGAGAAATATTGCCATTATCAGTAGTAACTAGTGAAACAGTAACATTTTTGATATCATCAATTATCATTATAGCTTTTACAATTGGATATGGTTTAGGAATAACAATAAATATTTTATTTTATCCTATATTACTATTAATTCAATTTGTGTTATTACTTGGAATATCACTTTTTGTTTCAAGTATAACTGTATATTTTAGAGATCTGCAACATTTTATAGGGGTATTGTTACAATTATTTTTCTATGCAACACCAATTGTTTATTCGGTAGATGCAATACCCGAAAACTTTACTTGGATTTTCAAGTTTAATCCAATGACCTATATAATAGAAGGTTATAGGGATATTTTCTATTATCAAACAATGCCAGAAATGGGAAGTTTACTAATTGTACTAGTAATAGGAATTTTACTATGTATAACAGGATATTTGCTATTTAATAAATTACAAAAAAAATTTGCGGAGGAATTATAATATATGAAATTCGATTTTTCGAAAGAACCTGGAAAAGAACTAAAAAAAATAGAATTTGCTACAAAAACAGAACCTATAATATCTATAATTATGCCTTTTTATAATGATAAAAAATATATTAGACAAGCTGTTAGTTCAGTATTAAATCAAACATTTCCATGTTTTGAATTATTAATAATAGATGATGGGTCAAAAGACAAAGAAAGTTTAGAAGAATTAGAAAAGGTTGCAAAATTAGACGAGAGAATAAAAGTATTTCATAAAGAAAATGAAGGAGTATCTGCTACAAGAGACTATGGAGCCAAGAGAGCAGCGAAAGATTCAAAATATTTAGTATTTTTGGATAGTGATGATTTATTAAATGAAACTTTTTTAGAAACTTGCTATTGGACATTAGAAACTAACCCAAAGGCAACATGGGCATATACAGATTCAGTTGGATTTGAAGGGCAAGAATATACATGGAATAAATGTTTTAATTGCAATAAGATGAAAAAAGAAAATGACCTAGTAATAACAGCTGTTATTAAAAAAGATGCTTTTTTTGAAGTTAATGGTTTTGAAATTAGAGAAAAAAATGTATATGAAGATTGGAACTTATGGCTAAAACTAATTGCAAAAGGTTACTTCCCTGTACATATAAATTATTATGGAGTATGGTATAGAAGGAAAAAAGAAAGTGAACTAAATAGGGCAAAAAGAAATAAAGAAAGAGCAATGGAAATTATAACTAGTACAGCAAAAACAATAAAGAAAGAAGTAGAAGCAGTACAATATCCAAGATTTAATTACAACTGGGATATAATGCCAGATAAATTAAACAGTATTAGAGAAAATAAAAAAGAAGAAAATGGAAAAACAAATATATTATTAATAATTCCTTGGATGGTAATGGGTGGAGCAGATAAATTTAACTTTGATTTAATTTCAAAATTAGATAAAGCAAAATATGATGTGACAGTTATTTCAACAGAACCAGCTATTAATACATATAGACAAGATTTTGAAGAATATTCTACGGTATATGATTTAACAACTTTTTTAGACCAAAAATATTGGATAAGTTTTATAAACTATATAATTGAAAAAAACAATATAAATCTTATTTTAAATACAAATAGTGAAATCGGATATGGAATGCTACCATATTTAAAAGCTAAATATAAACAAATTCCAATAATTGACTATGTACATATGGAAGAATGGTATAACAGAAATGGTGGTTATTCGAGAGATTCAAGTGGTGTTTCATCAGTAATAGATAAGACTTTAGTATGTAATGAAAATAGTAAAAAAATATTAATCGACCATTTTAAAAGAAATGAAGAAGAAGTTGAAACAGTATATATTGGAGTAGATGAAAAACAGTTTGATCCGGATAAATATAATAAAGAGGAACTAAAAGAAAAATATAATCTTCCTAAAGATAAATATATTATTAGTTATATTTGTAGAATTTCAGAACAAAAAAGACCATTTTTGTTATTGCAAGTTATAAGAAAAATGTTAGATGAAAGAAAAGATTTCTTGTTTTTAATAGTTGGAGATGGTAATTTACTTGCAAGTATGAGAGCAAATGCAAGAAAAATGGGGCTAACAGAAAATATTAGATTTTGGGGAAGAACTAACAAAACAGATGAAATATATGCTATCAGTGATATGACAATAAATTGTTCTATAAAAGAAGGATTAGCACTTACTGCTTATGAATCACTTGCAATGGGAGTTCCAGTAGTTTCAAGTGATGTTGGAGGACAAAAGGAACTAATTAATGAAAAAACAGGAGTAATTGTACCTTGCATTCAAGATGAAGAAGATATTTTTAAATTTGATTATTCTGATGAAGAAATAGACAGCTATGTTATAGCAATTAATAAAGTTTTAAATAATTTAAATGAATATAAAAAAGAATGTAGAAAAAGAATACTAGATGGATTTACGATAGACCAAATGGTTGAAAAAATGACAAATATAATTGATAATACTATAAAAAAATCAAATGAAAGCAAAATTATGGATATAAATAATTTGGATGTTTGCAAAGAACTTATGACATATAAATTTATGCTTAATCAAGCAAAATATGAATGGGAATGTGAAGATTATAACAAATATTATGGGTTTAATATCCATAATGGTAAAAACTATAAATTTGAATTATTTAAAGAAAAGATGTGGCAACATAAATGGTATAGAGGATTTATTAGATTATTACAAAAAGTAGGAATAATGGGAGCCATTAAAAAAAGAATATAGTTTATTTAGAAGGGAGATGCTATTACAAGTGGAAAAAATTAAGAATAAAAATTTATATATCATTTTAATTATTACAAT
>CALXVF010000091.1 GCA_944391895.1 uncultured Clostridia bacterium | reverse complement strand
AAATAATTTTTATGAAATGAAAAATATTTTAGAAAAGAATTCTATTTTGAATTATACAATTGCTGAAATAGGTGGAAATAATAAAATATCTAATTACTTTTCACAACTAAAAGGAGAAAATGCAGAAAATTTATTAAATGTTATATATTTAGGTAAAGAAAAAGAGACAATTGACATAAACTATAATATAGAGACTTATGGTGAAAGAGCAAAAGCATATATAAATGTACAAGGAGCAATAAACGATTATGCAAAAAAGAATTTCAAAGGAACAATAGATTTTAAAGAAGGTTCAAAAAAAGCGATAGGAAAAGAAAATGAAAATTGTATGATATTGTCTCCTTATGCGAAATCAAAGTCGCTTCCAATGCTTTTATGTCATGAAGAAGAAGTTGAAGGTGAACACGGCGTAGCTTCTGGTAGAATAGATGAAAATAAACTATTCTATATAATGACAAAAGGTATTTCGTATGAAGATGCTAGAAAATTAATAATTAAAGCTAATTTTAATGATATAATAAGAAAAATTAATGATGAAAGTTTAGAAAAGTTGATAGATGAAGAGATAAATAAAATCTAGGAGGAAAAATGGATAATTATAAAATAAAAAAAGATTTTCCAATATTGAAAAACAATATAGCCTATTTAGACAGTGCTGCAACAACGCAAAAGCCAGAATCAGTATTAAGAGCAATACAAAAGTTTTACGAAGAAAATAATGCAAACCCTCATAGAGGAGCGTATAAACTTAGTATTAATGCTACAAGAGTTTATGATGAAGCAAGAGAAAAAGTTGCACATTTTATCAATGCCGAAAACTCAAATCAAATAGTTTTTACTAGAAATGCAACAGAAGCATTAAATTTAATTGCATATAGTTATGGTTTAAATAAAATAAAAAAGGACGATGAAATTCTGCTTTCAATTATGGAACACCATTCAAATTTAGTTCCTTGGCAATATGTAGCCAAAAAAACAGGTGCTAAATTAAACTATATGTATACAAATGATGAAGGAAAACTAACTGATGAAGAGATAGAAAACAAAATTAAAAAAGGCGTGAAAATTGTAGGTATAACACATGTATCAAATGTGTTAGGAACTGTAAATGAAGTAGAAAAAATAATAAAAAAAGCACATGAAGTTGGCGCGATAGTGGTATTAGATGCATCTCAAAGTGTTCCACACATGAAAGTAGATGTGCAAAAATTAAACGCAGATTTTCTAGTTTTCTCAGGTCATAAAATGCTTTCACCACTTGGAATAGGAGTTTTATATGGTAAAAAAGAACTATTGGAAGATATGACACCTTTCCTTTATGGTGGAGATATGATAGAATATGTTTATGAGCAAGACACAACATTCGCGGAAGTACCAACAAAATTTGAAGCGGGAACCCAGAATGTTGAAGGTGCTGTTGGGCTATCAGCTGCTATTGATTATTTGAACAATATAGGAATGGATAAAGTAGAAAGTATAGAAGAAGAATTAATGCAATATGCAATCTCCGAACTTTCTAAACTTGATTTTATAACTATTTATGGACCGAAAGATATAAAAAGTAAAGCAAGTGTAATATCTTTCAACGTAAATGGAATTCATCCTCACGATGTAGCAAGCGTATTGGATAGCTGTGATGTGTGCATTAGATCTGGAAATCATTGTGCTCAACCACTTCTAAGATATATGGGAATAGATTCAACTTGTAGAGCAAGTTTCTATATTTATAATACAAAAGAAGATGTAGATAAATTAATAGAAGCATTATATAAAACAAGAGATATGTTTTCAAAATGGATAAAGAAAGGATAAAAAATGGACGATTTAGAATCGATATATACAGATATCATAATGGAACAAAGCATTTCAGAACACAATAAGCATAAATTAGAAGAAATGGATAAATCAGAACATGGACACAATCCTAGCTGTGGAGATGATATTACTCTAGAAATAAAATTTGATGGAGACAAAATAAAAGATTTAGCTTTCACAGGACATGGATGTGCAATATCTCAAGCTTCAACTTCTATTATGATAGATTTACTAAAAGGTAAAACAAAAGAAGAAGCAAAACAGTTAATAGATATATTTTTGAAAATGATAAAAAGGGAAAAAGTAGATGAAGAAGAACTAGAAAAAATAGAAGATGCTAGAGCCCTTCAAAATATATCTAATATGCCAGCAAAAGTAAAATGCGCAGAACTCGCTTGGTAAAAAAAAAAAAAATTAGTTGAACTTTAGGAATGTGAAGTTCAAGAAATATTTAGAGCCTTAAATAATTGAGGCTCTTTTTGGTTGAAATAAAATAGTAGAAGTGATAGAATAAAAACGAATTGAACCTTTGGGAGGGAAAAAATGTTAGAAGAAATTATTAAAAGTTGTAATTATGTATCAGAAAATTCAAAATATGTTAAAATAAATGAGAATAAATTGAGAGAATTTGCTGAATCAATGGAACAAGTAAAAACTAATCATTGGCTAAGTTTTTCTCCATATAATTTATTAGATTTGCCAATTGAAACAATAGTAAACTTCTTATTAGTATATGAATCAATAGATTTTTCTTTTTGGGGTAATCCTAAATGGACAATACAAGCTGATGGTAAAAATGAAGATGGTTCAATAGCATTATTGTATGCTATTTTACGATATGTTAAAGAGAAAAACGCAGATTTTTCAGAGATATCTAAGGAGGAGTTTGCTAAAATATTAAAAGGAAATGTTGAAATACCTTTATTTGAAGAGCGATATAAAATTATCCGAAATGTTAGTAAAATTGTAAATGAAAAAATGAAAGGGAATTTTTATGAATATATAAAAGATATTACTTCTGATATAGAATTGTTTGATTTAATCATTAGAGATTTTCCAAGCTTTAAAGATGAAAGAACATATAATGGCAAAACTATATATTTTTATAAGTTAGCTCAACTTCTTACATCAGACATTCTACATATGAGGGAGTTGAAAGAAGGAATAAAAGTAGATTATTCTCATTTAGTTGGATGCAGTGATTATAAAATACCACAAGTGATGAGAGGATTAGGAATATTAGAATATAACGAAGAACTAGCTAACATTATAGATAAAAAAGAAGAAATAAAACAAAATTCAATTTACGAAGTTGAAATAAGGGCAAATATGTTAATAGTTATTGACTTGATAAAAAGAAAGTTAAATGATAGAGTATGTGCAATAGATATTAATGATTATATATGGGGACAAGGTAAGAATAAGAGTATTAACTTAAAACCATATCATTTAACGAGAACTACTAATTATTAGGAAAATTAATTTTAAAGTTTTATAAGAAAATTAAAAATTGAAAAAATAATTGACTAAATAGAACGAAGTTGTGTAAAATATATTATATAAAAATGCAAAGGATGAGGATAATGGAAAGACGTAAAACCCTTGAGGCTGTATATATATATATATATCGTAAGATTTAACAAAATAAACTTATGTAAACATAGAGAAGAAGCTATGCTTTTTAGACGAACTTAAAAAGTGTAGTTTTTTTGTGCCTAAAAATTATATAATAGAAGGGAAGCCAAATATATGAAAAAAATCAAAAATAAGAAGTTAATAGTAGGAATTGTAGCAATAGTAATTTTTATTGCAATAGTTTCAACTGTTATAATACACAATATTAATATGAACAATCAACTAAAAGAAATTGAATACTTACAAGGAGAGAATGCAAATTCAAGTTTAATAGCAAATAACATAAAAAAAGGAATAACAATTGGAGGAATAACGGGAAGATTTGAGGTATTAGATACATCAGATGCAAATGCAAAACCAGAAGACATATCGGAAGGAAAAACAGCGTATGTAAATGGAGTAAAGATAACAGGAACCATGAGACCAAAAGTAGAAGGGGTAACAATCCCAAAAGGTTTTTATTATGTAGGAGGAACAAAAGCTACAGGGATAGTAATATCTGATAATCAATCAGATGAGAATAAAGGAACAAGTCATGATTCAGCAGCAAAAATGGAAGGAAATCAATTTGTATGGATACCAGTAGAAAATGAAAGTTTATTTCGAAGTTATGATGGTTACTATGATGGAAATTTACATGATGGTATAGTAGACAATTGTAGTGAAACATCTGAAAATGGATATACTAATGAAGAAAAAGAATTTAATGAGATGAAAGCAAGTGTAATAGCTAATAAAGGATTTTATGTAGGAAGATATGAATCAGGAACAACTAATCCATCAAGAAATGAGAATTCAGGAATAACAGATAAAGTATTAATACAGCAAGGAAAAAATGTGTATAATTATGTAGGTTGGAATAATAGTGAAACCAATGCAATGAATGATGAAACAGAAGGAGCAGTGGAATTAGCCAAAGGATTTGCAAGAGCAAATGGATATACATCGGTAACAAGTACGTTAATATATGGAGTTCAGTGGGATTCAATAATGAACTTTATAGATCCAAAATATGCAACAGAAAATTGTGATGCTAATTCGTTTGTAAGAGATTCAAGTGGAAAAGGATGGTATGATCAAGATGAACCAACAGTAACAGGTTCAAATGAAATTTATTCTGTAAAAAACATATATGACCTTGGAGGAAATGTGGCAGAATGGACAATGGAGGTATCATACAATATTTATCGAGTTATTCGAGGTGGCCATTTTGGCAATTCTGGCTTACCTAATCCAGCTTCTAGTCGCGGTGGTAACTATCCTTCGGATAATAATGTTTACATTGGTTTTCGTGTTGCTTTATATTTGTAAAGTTGAGAGTGTAAAGTTTTTTGTGTAAATCGAAAGAGTTTTTTTAAAAATGTGAAACAAATCTAAAAATAGATGAAAAAAAGTTTCACATTTTTTGAAATTTGTGGTATAATATAAATGTGAAACGAAATTAAATAAATTTAGAAAAAAGTTTCACATTTATAAGGAGGAACAGCATGGAAGAAAAAATTGAAATTATGAGTCTTTTACAAAATAAACAAGCTTTGGAACATGAATTACAAAAGTTAGCATATGGCTCAGTAGAAATAAGAGAAAATAAATCAAATAAATATATATATGTACATTATAGAGAAGATGGAGTAGCTTTAACAAAATATGTTGGAGAATATTCAGATGAATTATATAATTTAGTATTAAATAATAGTATTAAAGCAAAACAATTAAAAAAACAAAT
>CALXVF010000090.1 GCA_944391895.1 uncultured Clostridia bacterium | reverse complement strand
TAGGACTGGAGAAAGATGACAAAGTAACAGTAAATGACTTATTATATGGACTAATGCTTAGATCAGGAAATGATGCTGCAGTAGCGTTAGCAATACATACAGCGGGAAGCGTAGAAGAATTTGCTAAATTAATGAATAAAAAAGCAAAATTACTAGGGCTAAAAAACACAAACTTTGTGACTCCACATGGATTAGATAACGAAAATCATTATACAACTGCATATGAATTAGCAAAATTAACAGATTACGCACTAAAAAATGAGACAATAGCCAAAATAGTAAAAATAAGAAGCACAACCATTACAATTAATAATAGTCCAAAACAAATAAATAATACAAATGAATTACTAGGAAATGTAGACGGGGTATATGGAGTAAAAACTGGCTTTACAAATAATGCTGGAAGATGTTTAGTAACAAGCGTAAAAAGAGATAATATGGATTTAATAATTGTTGTATTAGGTGCTGACACAAGAAAAGATAGGGCAAAAGATAGTATGAAATTAATAGAATACGCATACAAAAGATTTAGAGTAGTAAATGTAGAAGAAATTATACAAAAAGAATTTTCGCTATGGAGACAAATAAATGAAAATAGAATATATGTAAATAAAGCTGTTGGAAATTTAGAATTAGAGATTGGAAAAATAACAATACCAAAAATTGCAACAAATATTACTCCAAGCATAGAAATAAATACATCTACATATTTAGAAGCACCTGTAGAAAAGGGTCAGAGAATAGGAACATTAATAGTAAAAGTCGGAGATGAAATACTTGAAGAAATTTCTATTAATGTAGCTAAAGGAGTGAAAAAAAGGGGAATAGGAGAATATTTTAATATAATTGCTAGGATTTATTCAGGTAAGATAAAAATAGTGAACTTTGGGAACATTCCCTAGTTCACTAAAAATTTTAAATTTCTATTGACTTTTTATAGTATTTCTGTTATTATAATTAATGTATTTTTGCGGGAATAGCTCAGTTGATAGAGCGTCGCCTTGCCAAGGCGAAGGTCACGGGTTTGAGCCCCGCTTCCCGCTCCATTTTTTTATTACATTTGTTTGAATTCTGATAAACAAATGTTTTTTATTTCAATTGGTACTATTTTTTTATATGTATCATATAATATATTAATGGCGATATAGCCAAGCGGTAAGGCACGAGTCTGCAAAACTCTGATCCCCGGTTCGAATCCGGGTGTCGCCTCCAATAACCACAAAAAGCCTTTTTAAGGCTTTTATTTTTTCTATTAATTGTTTAGTCTATTAAATTATTTTTTTTACAATATGGTATGACTTCATTCTTTAGAGTATTTGACAAAATATCAGTGCCATCTTTGGACGTATACCATTTAGGGCTTTCTCCGTCCTCGATTTTTCCACCAATCATTTGATAAGTTGGTCTTTTCAATATAGTATAGTAAAAAAATGAGTATTATTCTAAAAATAAGGAATAATAAATATTGATTTATAAAAGAAATTATAATATAATATAAACTGTAATATTTTAAGTAAAAGAGAGGTCAAAACATGGCAAAGAAAATATCAATAATTTTAAGTATAATATTTACCATTATTATTGCATTAACAACTGTAAATTATGCAGTAAGTGACGCTAATGGAATTTATTTAGGATTAAAAGGAAAATCAACCCATAGAGAAACAGGGTTATATACTTTTAATAATAAAGCAATATTTAAAATAGTAAAATATAATAATGCAAGTGGAACAACAGAAGTAGGAGACAATTCTTCTATATACTGTATTAAGGCAGGACCAGGATTTGGATCAGAATCATACGAAAATAATATAGTAAGATACACACAATACTTCGATTTAAAAAATCCAGATGCAATAGAATATCCATATGATGAGCAATTGCCAACAGACCCAGACACATATAATCAATTAATATGGGTTTTGGACCATTTATATATACCAGCAAAAACAGGGGCTTCTTCAGATGAAATCAGACTAGCAGAAGAATCAAAAGGGGCACTACTAGATAATGCAGGAGTAGCAGAAGATAGTTTCTTAAGAGATGAAGCAACATATGGGGACGAAATAGAAGATATATTAGAAAGCATTCAACAAGTTGCAATATGGTATTTTACAAATCCAGATGGAGAGTATCATAATCCATATGATGATAGATTGGAAATAAGAGTAGATGGCGAATCTCTAATAGATAAATACGGACTAGACTTTGTAGATAATGAAATAGATTTAATATATAGCTACTTAGTACAAGGAGCAATTAATGCTGTAGATGCAGGATTTACTTATGAAGATTCAATAGTAGGTTCATCTCCAATTAACTTTGTAAAAGATGCAGCAACAGTAACAATGGAAAGCTCAAACTACATCATAGGACCATATAGAATCAATGAAACTTCAAATATAGAATACAATTTAAATGTAACATTAACAGATGGAAGCACAGCAATACAAAATGCAAAAGTATTAAATGCTGATAAACAAGAAATAACAAATGGAAGTACAATCTCAGAAAAAATAGAAACAACAATAGGAAGCGACTTTTATATATCAATTCCTATATCATCAAATATAAGTCAAATAAGATTAAATGTAGGAGCAGAATATTATAACACAATACAAACATATTGGTCTGTAGGCCAAGCAAGTTTAGTAAATAACCAACCTGTTGTAATAGTATCAAGAGAAAAACAAACATACAATGATGAAAGTATAGTACCTATAACAAATCCAGAATTTGATTTAGCATTAAGAAAATTCATTACAAAGATAAATGATGTGCAAGTTGAAGTGAGTCGTGAACCAGAAATAACACAAAAAGATTTGCAAGCTTTAGCAACAGGAAGAGCTACATTTGATAACGGAACAACAGCTACAAAGAGTCATACAAAAACACCATTAATAATAAATAATGGAGATAAAATAACATACACTATTAGAGTTTACAATGAAGGTGACATAGACGGATATGCAAAAACAATAGTAGATTATTTGCCAGAAGGATTAGAATTAGTACCAGCTGCAGAAAGTACTATTAATGCTAAATATGGTTGGCAAAATGTGACTCCAATTGAAGAAGGCTCAGTTAATGAACGAGCAATATATACAACATATTTAGAAAATGAACTAATTTCTAAATTTGATAAAGCTCCAGCAGATGGAACATATGAGCTAGACTATGTAGATGTTCAAGTAGAATGTAGAGTTACTAGACAGCCAAGTGAACAAGATGTATCATTAAAGAATGTAGCTGAAATAACAGAATCGGAAGACGTTACTGGAGGAACACAGGATAGAGATTCTGAAGAAGACAATTTATCTGAAGATAATATAAATAATTATATGCCAGGAACATCAGAAGATGGAAAAGGTTATGAAGATGATGATGATTATGAAGAGCTTATAATGCTTGGAAAAACATTTGACTTATCATTAAGAAAATTCATTACAGCAGTAAACGATAAAGAAATAACAAATAGAGAGCCTAGTGTAGATGTTAACCCATTACTAACAGGAGAAACAACTGCTACTTACAATCATACTAAAAATCCTGTAAGTGTATCAGCTGGAGATATAGTAACATATACAATTAGAGTATATAATGAAGGACAAGTAGATGGATATGTAGATGAAATAGTAGACCATTTACCACCAGAATTAGAGTTTATAGTTGAAGATGATATAAATGCACAATATGGATGGATTATAGACCCGGCAGACACAACACAAAGAACAATTAGAACAAATATACTATCAAAAGAAAATGATACAGAAAACATCATAAAAGCATTTAATTCAGAAACTAGAGAGATAAGCTATAAAGAAGTAAAAGTTAGATGTAGAGTTAAAGAAACAGCTCCAAGTTTAACCAAAATCACAAATATTGCAGAAATAACAGAATATAGTAATGAATCTGGATTAATAGATAGAGATAACTCAAGAGATGTAGTATTACCTTCAGATGCAGATTTACCATCATATAAAGATGAGGAAATAAATTCAGGCGTAGAATATATACCTGGACAAGAAGATGATGACGACTTTGAAAAAGTTGTATTAGAAAAATTTGATTTAGCATTAAGAAAATTCATAACAGGAGTAAATGATACAGAAATAACAGATAGAGAACCACAAGTAGATACAAGCAAATATGGAACTATAGGAGAAGACGGAAAAGAGATAACAAGTTTCACATACAATCATACAAAAGATCCTGTAAGAGTATGCCAAAATGATATAGTAATTTATACAATAAGAGTATACAATGAAGGAACACAATCAGGATATGCAGAAGAAATAAAAGATGATGTACCAGAAGGATTAATATTCTTACCAGACCATGAAATTAACCAACAATATAGATGGAGAATAGTAGATGCAGAAGGAAATCAAACACAAAACGCAGAAGAAGCAGCATATATAAGAAGTGATTACTTATCAAAAGAAAATGAACAAACAGCCGGAGAAAATCTACTAAAAGGTTATGATGCAGCAACAATGGAAGGACCAGATTATAGAGATGTAAGAGTAGCATTTAAAGTAGGAATGCCAAATACAGATGATAGAATATTAATAAATAAAGCAGAAATAAGTGAAGACTCAGATGAAAATGGCGAAGATGTTACTGACATAGATTCAACACCAGATAGATGGATAGACGGAGAAGATGACCAAGACATAGAAAAAATCTATGTGCAATACTTTGATTTAGCATTAAGAAAATGGGTAAGTGAGGTTATAGTAATAGAAGACGGAGTAGAAAAAGTAAAAGATACAGGACACTATGCAGAACAAGACCCAGAACCAGTAGTAAAGGTAGATTTAAACCAAAATAGAATAGACAATACGATTATAAAATTCAAATATCAAATAAGAATAACAAACGAAGGAGAAATAGCAGGATACGCAACAGAGATATCAGACTACATCCCAGAAGGACTAGAATTCAATCAAGCAGATAATCCATTGTGGAGAGAAGTAGATGGAAAAATAGTAACAGACCAATTAAAAGATACATTATTACAACCAGGAGAAAGCGCTACAGTAGAAGTAATACTAACCTGGATAAATGATGAGGAAAATATGGGAGTAATGATAAACACAGCGGAAATAAGTGAAGACTATAACGAAAGCGATACACCAGATATAGACTCAACACCAAATAATAAAGAAGAAGGAGAAGATGATATAGATGATG
>CALXVF010000089.1 GCA_944391895.1 uncultured Clostridia bacterium | reverse complement strand
ATTTTAAATATGTCAAAAAGCATAATAGAAAAAGATAGAAAAGAAATAGAACTTACAAAAAATGAACTTAAAATTTTGTACTTTTTGCTTTCTAAGAGAGGACAAATTGTTTCAAGAGAAGAAATAATTAATTATTTATGGGACAGTGAAAGTTTCATAGATGATAACACTCTTACTGTAAACATGAAGAGATTAAGAACTAAATTAGAAGAAATTGATTTGACAGATATAATTGAAACAAGGAGAGGACAAGGATACATATTAAAATGAAATTAAGTGAATTCATAAAAGAAAAAATAGTATATTTCTTTATATTGCTTGTTATTATAGCAACCATTATAATTTTCTTAATACCTTATAGTGTGGAGTCAATTGTAATAGTGTATATTATTCTATTACCAACTATTGCGTATATTATATGTTGCACTTTTGAATATATAAAAAAGAAATCATATTATGAGTTTTTAGAAAAAAATTTAACACAGTTGGAAGAAAAGTATTTAATTTCTGAGATAATTCCTGATGCGAACTTTATAGAAGGTAAAATACTTAAAAGTACATTAGAACAAACAGGAAAATCGATGATTGAAAATGTGAACAAATATAAATTTGCAGTAGAGGATTACAAAGATTATATAGAAATGTGGATACATGAAATAAAAATACCAATTGCCACTAGTAAATTAATTATAGAAAATAATAAAAATGATGTTACAAAAAGCATTAATGAAGAAATAGATAAAATGGAAAATTATGTGGAGCAAGTTCTATTTTATGCCAGAAGCAATACTGTTGAGAAGGATTACTGTGTGAGTAAAACATCACTGAAGGATATAGTTAATTCTGCAATAATTAGAAATAAAGAATCTATAGTTTATAATAATATAAAAATCAATCTTCGCGATTTAGAAAAAGAAGTATACACTGATGGTAAATGGTGTACTTTCATAATTAATCAAATTCTACAGAATAGTATTAAATACTCTAAAGATGAATATAAAGAAATAAATATATATGCTAAAGAGGAAAAGGAAAAAGTGGAATTAATTATAGAAGATAATGGAATTGGTATTGAGGAAAAAGATATTAAAAAAGTATTTGAAAAAGGTTTTACAGGAGTAAATGGAAGACTTAAGGGCAAGAAATCTACAGGAATGGGACTTTATTTATGCAAAAAATTATGTGATAAATTAGATTTAGGAATAAGCATAAGTTCTAAAATAAATGAATGGACTAAGGTAAAAATAGTTTTTCCGACTAGTAGTTTTGTAAAGTTTTAGAATAAGAAAAATAGGCTATTAATTTAGCCTATTTATTTTATCATTTCCAATATTTCTTTTTTTAGAACATTTACAATTTCATCTTGAGGAACTTTGCATATGATTTTTCCTTTTTTAAATAAAATTCCTTCATGAATTCCGCCAGCAATACCAATATCTGCTTGAGAAGCTTCTCCAGGACCATTAACTGCACAACCCATAACGGCAACAGTTATATCACTTTCAATATTTTGCAAGAAATCTTCGACTTCTTTAGCAATAGGAATTAAGTCAATTTGAGTTCTGCCACATGTTGGACAAGCTATTAACTTAGGTGATTTATGATATAGTTTACAATCTTTTAGAATTTCTTTGGCAACTTTTATCTCTTGAACAGGATTATCACTAAGAGAAACTCTAATAGTATCTCCAATTCCTTGTCTTAGTAGCACTCCAAGACCAATACTTGAAGCAACAGTACCACTAAATGCAGTTCCAGCTTCTGTTATTCCTAGATGAAGCGGATATGGAAATACTTTAGAAGCTTTTTCATATGCTTCTATGCATAAGTCTAAGTCAGAAGCTTTTAGAGAAATTGCTATATCATAAAAATCTAATCTTTCTAAAATTTCTATATGTCTTTTTGCACTTTCAATCATAGCTTCAGCTGTTGGAACTCCACCAAATTTATTTAGCAAATCTTTTTCAAGAGAGCCAGCATTTACTCCAATTCTTATTGGAATATTTTTTGCTCTGCAAGCTTCAACAACTTTTCTTACTCTTTCTTCATTTCCGATGTTTCCAGGATTTATACGAACTTTGTCTACACCAGATTCAATGGCTTGAAGAGCAATTCTATAATCAAAATGAATATCAGCAACAATTGGAATGTGAATTTGACTTTTAATATCACGTATAGCCTTAGCGTCTTCAATATCTAGGCATGCAACACGGATTATTTCACATCCTGCTTTTTCTAGCTCTAGAATTTGTTTTACTGTACTTTGCACATCCTTGGTTTTTGTATTACACATTGATTGTATTACAACTTTATTTTGACCACCTATTTGTACATTACCTACATGAATAGGTCTTGTTTCATTTCTTTTCATATTAACCTCCATTTCGACTATTTTATTCTAATATTTAATTACTGTCAAGATTACAATTAACTGTCATATTAAGTAATAAGAAATTGTAATCTTACAAAAATGTAATTTTATTTTAAGATAAATCGATGGTAAAAGTTTTGAAAAGGTACTAAAATATACATAGTAAATGGAAAGGAGATTTATATGAAAGATATTTTAGAAGTTAAGAATGTAGAAAAATACTATGGAAATAAATCAAATTTAACAAAAGCCATAGACAATATTAGTTTTAAAGTAGAAGAAGGAGAGTTTGTAGGTATAATGGGAGCATCTGGCTCTGGAAAAACCACATTATTAAATTGTATTTCTACAATAGATAGAGTAACATCTGGAAATATTATTATAAATGGTAAAGACATTACTAAATTAAAAGGAAACAATTTAAATAAATTTAGAAGAGAGGAACTAGGATTTATTTTTCAGGACTTTAATTTGTTAGATACATTAACTGCTTATGAAAATATAGCACTGGCTCTTACGATACAAAAAGTAAATCATAAAGAAATAGATAGCAGAGTAAAAGATATAGCAGAAAAACTTGGAATAAATGAAATATTAGATAAATATCCATATCAAATTTCAGGTGGACAAAAGCAAAGAGTAGCATCAGCAAGAGCAATTGTTACTAATCCTAAATTGGTTTTAGCTGACGAACCAACGGGAGCTCTAGATAGTAAATCAGCAAGACAATTATTAGAAAGTTTTGAAAGTTTAAATCAGAAACTAGGAGCAACAATTTTACTTGTTACTCATGACGCTTTTACTGCTAGTTATACTGACAGAATTATATTCATAAAAGATGGAAAGATTTTCAATGAATTGGAAAAAGGAAATTCTACAAGAAAAGAATTTTTCGAAAAGATAATTGAGGTACAAACACTTCTTGGAGGTGATTTGAACGATGTTATTTAAGTTATCAGTAAAGAATATGAAAAAGAGTTTTAAAGATTATGCCATATATTTTCTAACATTAGTATTAGGTGTGGCAATCTTCTATATGTTTAACTCTTTAGATAGCCAGCAAGCAATGCTTAAAGTATCAGAATCAACAAGACAACTTATAGGGCTTATGATAGACATACTTAGTGTTGTATCTGTATTTATAGCGATTGTACTGGGATTTTTAATTGTATATGCAAATAATTTCTTAATCAACAGACGAAAAAGAGAATTTGGAATTTATATGACTCTGGGAATGGGAAGAAGGCAAATATCTAAGATAATTTTATTAGAGACATTACTTATAGGAATAATATCTTTAGCCATTGGTATTTTCGTAGGAGTTTTTGGTTCACAATTAATGTCAGTTTTAGTAGCTAAACTATTTGAAGCAGATATGAGCGAATTTACATTTGTATTTTCAAGTGATGCATGCATAAAAACTTGTATATATTTTGCAGTTATGTTTTTAGCAGTTATGATATTTAACACAATAACGATTTCAAGATGTAAATTAATTAATTTATTGACAGCTATGAGAAAAAACGAAAAAGTAAGAATGAAAAATCCAGTGATTTCAGTTTTAGTTTTTATAGTATCAGTTGTCGTATTAAGTTATGCTTATTGGAAAGTAACAGGAGGAGTTAATGAGTTAGATACGATAGATAAAATTATAGGACCAATTGTAATGGGAATTGTAGGAACGGTAGGTATTTTCTGGTCGTTATCTGGATTCATATTAAGAGTAATACAATCAAGTAAGAAAATCTATTTAAGAGGAACTAACATGTTTGTATTAAGACAACTTAATAATAAAATTAATACAACTGTAGTTGCTATGAGCGTAATCTGTATTATGCTGTTCATGACGATAAGTGTATTATCAAGCAGTTTATCAATACATGCTTCAATGGATTCAGAATTAAAAGAAATGACACCAGTTGATTTGAATTTGCAAAAAATAGCAAATTTACCTGAAAGCTATACAAATCCTAGAACAGGGAAAACGACATATTATACAGAAGAACAAATAGAGGATTCTAAGAAAACAATTAGCTATACTTTAGAAACCAATGGATATGATATGAATAATTTGAAAGATATTGTAGAGCTATCAACTTATACAATACCGGATTGGACTTGGAAGGCTAGTTTAGGAGATTATTTTGAAACAGCTAAATCACAATATTCAATGCTAGCTTATGACACATTAGAAACAATTGTAAAAGTATCTGATTATAATAAATTAGCACAGCTATATGGTCAGGAAAAATATACACTAGAAGACGATGAATTTATTGTACTATGTGATTTTGACACAATGAAAGGGCTTAGAAATGAAGCTTTAAAGGGGAATAATACAGTAGAAATCGATGGAAAAGAATATCATTCAAAATATAATGAATGTAGAAGCGGATTCTTAAACATTTCTACAAGCCATACAAATACAGGAATTATATTACTTCCAGATAGTTTTGAATTTAAAGAAGAATGGAAACAATCTCAATTCTTAGCAGCAAATTATAATGCGGATACTGAAGAGGAAAAAATAGAATTGGATAAGGAATTTACTGATGAAGAAAATAGTTTACTTTGTAAGAAATTAGATGAAAAAGGTATTCAACTAGATGGAATGACTAAAATTGTTATTATAGAGTCAAGCAAAGGACTTGCCACAATTATAATATTTATAGCAATATATCTAGGAATTACATTTTTAATTGCAAGCTCAGCAATACTTGCATTAAAACAATTAACAGAAAGTTCAGATAATAAACAAAGGTATACTATTTTAAGAAAAATAGGCTGTGATGAGAAAATGATAAACCAAGCATTGTTTAGACAAATTGCAATATTTTTCATGCTACCTTTGATACTTGCAATTATCCATTCAATATTTGGAA
>CALXVF010000088.1 GCA_944391895.1 uncultured Clostridia bacterium | reverse complement strand
AAGAAAAATCATTAATTGATGCAGATATAGATTTTTTTGAAGATAGAATTAAACAATATGAAGAATTACTAAAAGTAGAGAACAATCAAAATTGGTGGAATGAAGATATGGATATAAAACAACTATGTAAATATTTTGATAGAAAAGAAATTACAATTAGAAAAGCCATTAAAAGAATGTGTGATAATGGATTAGGAAAATATAAATTTTTAATTAATAATAAAGTTGTGATTTCTAGTAAAGGTGTTGAATGGTTATGTAAAAATGTTTTTAAACAACTGTATTTGGAGCTATTAGAAAAACATAAAATGGAGCTAACAGAGTTATATATGGAAAGAGGATATATTTATGATGAATTTTTTTGGAAAAATTAGAGACAAGAAATAATAAAAAATGTAGATAAAGTATTGCAAAAAGAACAAATGTTTGATAATATGTATTAAGAATAATTAAATTAAAAAATACCATATAATTTGTTGTTAAAAAAAGTATTTTGTGATATAAAATAGATAATTGGAATAAAGGAGAGTATTTATTATGAATCCAATAATAAAATGGGCTGGTGGAAAAGAAAAGGAGCTACCTTATATTAAAGAAAATTTACCAAATAAAATAGATAGATACATTGAGCCTTTTGTAGGTGGTGGAGCAGTTTATTTTGATTTGAATATTAAGAATTCACTTATTAATGACAAATCAGAGGAATTAATAAATTTATATAAATGTATAAAAGACCAAGATAAGGAATTCTTTACAAAATTAAAAGCTATTAATAAGAATTGGGTATTATTAGAAGGTGTTGTTGAAAATAATGCTAAAGAACTATTAAAAATGTATAAAGAGTATTGTAAACAACTAAATGATAATAAAGATATAAAAAACGTTAAATTACAATTTAATGATAAAATATATGCATTTGTAATAAAACATGCAGAAGAATTTAATGGAATATTATCAGCAGAATTTAATATAGAAATAGATAATTTTATAAATGAAATTGTAAAAAACTTAATTTCTAAAATGAATAGAATGTATAAAATCGAAATACAAAGAAAAAAAATGAACGAAAAAGATACTCTTGACAATATTGAATGTGCGTTTAAAAGTGCTTTTTATATGCATTTTAGACATCTATATAATGAAGCTGAGACTTTAAATATTGATATATCATTTTATACAGCAATATTTTACTTTATAAGAGAGTTTTGCTATGCATCTATGTTTAGATACAACAAAAACGGAAAATTTAATGTACCATATGGTGGAATAAGTTATAATAGGAAAGAATTTATAAAAAAGATTAATTATATAAGTTCCAAAAAGATAAAAGACTACATATCAGAAACAAAAATATATTGTGACGATTTTGAAAATTTTCTTAATGAAATAAAACCTAAAAAAGATGATTTTATTTTCTTAGACCCTCCATATGATACAGAGTTTTCAACATATGCTAAAAATGAATTTGCAAAACAAGATCAAATTAGATTATGTGAATATCTAAAAAATACAAAAGCAAATATAATGTTAATTATAAAAAATACAGAATTTATATATAACCTATATAATACTAAAGAATTTAATATAAAGACTTTTGATAAAAAATACCTTGTTAGTTTTCAAAATAGAAATGATAAGGAAACAGAACATTTATTAATAACAAATTATTAGGGGGAAAATATATGTCATGGGGTTGGAGAACAAAACCAAGAAGTGTTGTAAAAACAGTTCAATGGTTTAAAGATTTTTCTAAATTAGAAAATCAAAATTGGGAAGAAAAAACAGGAGAATTAGATATCAGAGGAAAAGCAATCCATCCTGTAAGAAGAGAATACGTGTATAATGCTCATAAAGATGAAGATGAAAATTTGTCTCAAATGTCCTATGAAGATTATATTACTGGAATGTTTGATATTACAGAAACAGAAAGTAATGCAAGGAATGATAAAGCTACATTTGAATTTTTTGGATTTGGGTATGTTGATAATGACGGACTTATTCAAAGTACTGAAGTTGGAAAACTAATAGAAAATGATAGATTTGATAGTGAAGATTTTTTAAAACAATTATTAAAAATGCATTTTCCAAGTAAAGCAACAGAAATAGGAAGAAATATACCTGAAGGAAAATATGTATTCCCATTTGAAATAATTTTAAAAATATTAGAAAAATTTGAATATGTAAATAGATATGAAATGGGATTTATATTTGGATGCAATAGTATTGAAGAAATAGATAAACTATATAATGCAATTGAGAAATTTAGAAAAGAATATAGCGAATTACCAAATAAAATGGATAGAGCAAAATGTGAAAATATATTTAAAAAAATATATTTAGATACCTATGGAATAGAACCAAATGTAAATACTTTATGTGTTGACTATGGAGATGCTATAAATAGATCATTATTATATACGGGATTATTCGATTTAAGTGGAAGAGGAAACTATACAAAACTCAGAGTTGCAGAACACGCCAAGAAAAAAGTAGAATTATTAATGAAGAAGTATAATTTTCAAAAAGTAGATGCAAACAATATCGAAGATTATATGAAATGGTATGGTTGCTCACATAATATTACTTTGCCTTGGGAAAACAAAGATGAAAGAAAAGAACTTATTTATGAAAAAATTAACTTATTGCAAAATAAAATTAATGAATACAAGAGTAAATACTCAATAACGATTGAAAAAGACGTTACTGAATATATAAATAAAGTAGAAAAGACAAATAAAAATAATGACCTTAAATTGTTAGAACAAAATTTAATACAAGATATTACTGGTTTAAATGAGCAAGTGTTTATCAAATATACTTCTAAAAATGAGGAAACTAGAAAAGAAATTTTAGAAAAATTTGAAGATATTATTACAGGTAATGAAGATATGGCAGCATTGTGGCTTGAATGCAATACATGGAAATCTTTAGTTGCTATTGATGGAGAAAAAAAGGTAAAGAGAAACTTTACAATAGAAGAGGACTTATCCCCAAGATTTTTTGCTCCAGGGAAAGGTAATACTCCGGATATAGAATTATATAAAGACAATTATGTTATTGTGCCAGAAGTCTCTCTTATGACAGGGGTTCTACAATGGGAACATGAAGCATCATCAGTAATAGATCATGTATTAAACATTATGAAAAAATATCAATCTGCATATGTAATAGGATTATTCATATCAAGTAGAATAAATGTTAGAACAATGTGGCAATTTTTTATATTAAATAAACAAAGTTGGATGGGTTCACCGGTACCAGTTATTCCATTAACAATAGAGCAATATATGAAAGTATTAAAATATACATATCGAAATAATTTATCAATTGATGAATTAAATAATTTATTAAATTATATACATCAAGAGGCAATAGAATGTGAAAGTTACGAAGAATGGGATAACAATATGGAGAATTATATTGAAGAATGGCAAGAAAAAGTTGCAAGTTAAAAATGTAATAATGACAATAGAAAAATATATAAGAATAAGTAATAAAGATGGAGAAGAATATAATTATGAAAATTAAATGTCTAATTTGTGGAGATATAATTGAATCAAAAAGTGTACATGATTTAGTAACTTGTAAATGTGAATCATGCTATATTGATGGTGGCAATTATTATTCACATATAGGTGCAAAAGATTTTAGTAAGATTATTAAAGTTTTAGATGATGGAACAGAAGTTAAAGGGAATGCCTAATATATATCAATGACAAAAGAAAAGCAAAATAATAGTAATTATATATTACAGAATTGTTTTGCTTTTTTTGATAAAATAAGACAAAATCCGACAAAAAAATTGCGATAAGTATGATATATATATAAATACTTTATAACAAATATAGTAACATTATAGTTAAAAAATAAAATGTGCAATTATAAAAAAGTGGAGGAAATAAAAAATGATAAAAGATTATATAAGTATTGATATAGAAAATCCAAATTCAAGAGGTAATTCAATATGTTCGATAGGAATAGTAGTTGTTAAGGACAAAAAGGTAGTTGATGAAATGTATTCATTGATTAATCCGGAAGATAGATTTGACATAAATAATAGTGAAATAACAGGCTTAGAATATACAGATGTTAAAGATGCCCCAACTTTTAAAGAGTATTGGAAAAGTATAAAAGACATTTTGAAAAATAATATTATTGTTGGTCATAATATAACCTATGATTTAACTGTAATATCAAAATCTTTAGAACGTTATGAAATAGAAGTTCCTACTTTTGAATATTATTGTACTCTTAAACTATCAAGGAGATTTATAGAAACTAATAGTTATAGTTTGAACAGTTTGTGCGATTTCCTAAATATTAATTTGGAAAAACATCATAATGCATTAGAAGATGCTAAAGCATGCCAAAAAATATTTGAATATCTTAATAATAATTTTAATATAGGAGAATGCAATAAATTCGAATTTGAAAATAAATTATTAGCTAAACTAGATTCAAAATTAGCAACAAGTATAAATACATTATATGGAATAATAAAAGGAATTAGTTGTGATGGGATAATTGATAATAAGGAGATAGAAAAGCTTAAGTCTTGGGTAGAGGAAAATAGAATATATAAACAATATTTATTATTTAATAGAATCATAAATAAAATAGAGGGAATTTTATCCGATAATATAATTACTAACTATGAAAGAATCGAATTGGAGCAATTAGTAACAAGTATAAATAGTTCGAAAATGTATAATGAATCAACATTATCCTTGCAAATACTAAATGGAATATTAGATGGTATTACATATGATCAAGAAGTGAATCAGAAAGAAATAGATAGCTTAAACTTATGGCTAAAACAAAATGATTATTTGAAAGATGTATACCCTTATGATAAAGTCCTTATAGAAGTAAATAATGTATTAGAGGATAGAGTTTTAACGGAAAAAGAAGGTAAGTATATTCTTAGTATATTTAATGAAATAGTACATCCTGATTTAAATAATGATGAAACTATAGATTTTAACGGAAAGACATTCTGTTTAACTGGAGAATTTAAGTATTCTACTAAACAAGAGATATCTAAAAAGTTACAAGAGCTGGGGGCAATAGAAAAGAGTGGAGTATCATCAAAATTGAATTATTTAATAATCGGTGGAGTTGGAAGTGATGCTTGGAAATTTGGAAAAATTGGTGGAAAACAAGCAAAGGCGCAAGAGTTAAACGAAAAAGATGCAAATATAAAAATAATAGATGAAGATAGTTTAAGAATTTAAATAATAGGTGAAAAATATGTATATATATAAAATTA